>JAGRCC010001048.1 GCA_020433785.1 Anaerolineae bacterium | reverse complement strand
GCCGAGGTGACGACCATTGTCAACAAAATCATCCAGTACGAAACCAATCCGCCTGCCGGTTTATGGCCGACCAATCATATTTTTGTGGCCGACAACCTCGACAGCGCCGGTGATTTTCAACAAGCCGCCGATGAAGCCTTGGTTGGCTTACCGACTTCGTTCAATCGGCATCGTTATTACTACACCGAAGGCAGCAGCAGTCAACCCTACTTGTATACGAATTCGGAAAAACTTAATGTGGATTTGGTGTCCGATTTTACTTACGGCGCTAGCTTTATCTCTTTTTACGGACATAGTTCGTGGGAACAGTGGGCGGTTGAGTCTTTTTTGGCGTTAGATAACTTCAGCCAACTCCAAAACCAAAATCGATTACCTATCGTCTCTGAAATGACCTGTTTCACCGGATTTTTTCACCATCCCAAGACGACGACGTTTGACGAGAGCCTGCTGCGTCGATCCGGCGGTGGGGCGGTCGCCGTGTGGGGCAGCACCGGCTTGGGTGTCGGCACCGGGCACGATCGGCTTCAGGCCGGCTTCTACCAGACCATTCTACAAAACGGTGGCCCGGATTTAGGTTCAGCCGTTTTAGCCGGTAAATTAAGCTTATCGGCCTTAGGTTATCATCAAGATTTGCTCGATACGTTCACCCTTTTCGGCGATCCGGCCCTGCGCTTATCGAGTGTTTTCAAACCCGACCTGCGTCTGACCCAGCAGGTACTAGGCTCAGGTCACAAACCCGGCGATCCGGTTACCTTCATTTTGACGGTCGAAAATACGGGAGCAGGTCGGGCGACTGGTATTGTGTTGACCAATCAGGTACCCCAGGAAATTTTATCGCCCACCTGGTCTACCTCCGCCTCAGGTGTGACGGTCAGCGGCGCATTTACCTGGTCTTTGCCTAATTTAAGCCCTAATCAACAGGTGGTGATTCAGGTCTCCGGCGTTATCAAACCCACACTACCAAACAATTTTTCCATTACCAACATGGCCATGGTCAGTTCCGGCGGATCGGAATTAAATGACGCCAATAATCGAAGTACGGCTGTAGTGGGGCGACGCCGGTTATTTCTACCGCTGGTGGAAAACCGTATCGTCTCTAAAAAATAAGTTGTAATTGGTCTAGGAGAAGACGTTGCTGCGGTTTGAGGTTTACTCCGAACCGGAGGCTAAATCGACGTCAACGTCGGCGGCGCCATTAGCAGGAGATATCGGTGGGCACAAAGACTGAGTTTGAGGATGGGTTTGGCGGTGATGCAACTCTTTTCTCGCTTCAGCCGCTATCTTAGCCAGGGAGTAGTAATCTTTAAAGGAAATGAGGCCCGCCGCTTGCCAGTGACCGGGATCAACGCAGCGATGACCGGCATATTGGACTGACAGTGTGTGCAAATACCCACAGATGCGGCATGAAATCGGCTCCAGGATGTTCAAATTGGGCCGGCTTATAGGATTCGGCGGGGCGAGCGTTTCAGGCGTAACAAATCTAAAGAATCGGCTAAACAGCCGAGCAAAGATTTCCGATCGCTCCAACTCCTGAACTACATAGTCGCGATTAATATTGCTTAAGGATTGTCTATCACTCATAGGCGGTAACTTTCTTAACATGAAAACTATTTTTAGTTTAGTGAATAATAATGGGCCATGTATAAACGAAACCTAAGAAAATAGTTTGAATATCAGGCAATCGCTCAAAAATTACAGTCAACTTTAAATTATGCACATATCAGTCGCATCTCAGTTACAACCGCCTCTTTCATTCTAAAAACTGGCCTAATCTTAGGCATTTTTTGCCGCTAAATTTGCAAAGACAATCAAGGTAATTATAATTACCTGTCGATTGACAATCCGCTTAATTTCTGAGTTTAAATGTTGAAGTTGTTCCCGGACCTACTTGAAAGACCATCATACGCTGCTTTTGGCACAATCGGTCATTGCCCCTGTTTGTGTTGTAGCCTACCCTCATCCGGTAGGTGACTTGGCTTACAGTTAGAGATTCATCGGAGCATTTGACCCGATCAAAACGTAACCAAAGCCTGTCGAGTTTACTCCTCAGGCTTTTTTAATCCCTTTAGCATACATAGTCAGGAGAATAAAAAATGAGCAATCAGAGTGGATACGCCCATCCCGAAGCCCTGGTCAGCACTCAATGGGTGGCCGATCATTTAGATGACCCCAACATTCGGCTGGTCGAGTCAAATGAAGATGTGCTGCTGTATGATACCGGTCATATTCCCGGTGCGGTCAAGGTTGATTGGGTAGGTGATCTCAACGACCCGGTTATTCGCGATTATTTGGATGCCGAAAGCTTTGCCGAGTTTGCCTCGAGCAAAGGCATTGGCCCCGACACGACCGTTATCTTTTATGGCGATAAAAACAACTGGTGGGCCACCTACGCTTTGTGGGTCTTCCGGCTCTTTGGTCACGATAATGTTAAGGTTATGAACGGTGGTCGTAAAAAGTGGGTCGATGAAGGCCGGGCGCTAACCAAAGACGTGCCCAGTTATCCTCAGACCGACTACCCGGTTCCCACTCGCGATGACAGCCAGATCCGGGCCTTCCGTGATGAAGTTTTGGCTCATGTCAACCAAAACGGCACCTTAGTCGATGTCCGCTCACCCGGCGAATATAAAGGCGAACTGCTGCACATGCCCGACTATCCGCAAGAAGGCGCGCTGCGTGGCGGTCATATTCCGGGGGCGCGTAACATTCCCTGGGCCAAAGCCGCTAACGATGACGGCACCTTCAAATCGGTAGCCGAATTGAAGGACCTGTACGAAGGGGAAGGCGTCACACCGGATAAGGATATTGTGGCCTACTGCCGCATCGGCGAACGCAGCAGCCACACCTGGTTTGTACTAACCTATCTGCTGGGCTACAACAACGTCCGCAACTACGACGGCAGTTGGACCGAATGGGGCAACGCGGTCGGTCTACCGATTGAAAAGTAATGTTCGTTCCCATTGGGCATAAAAACGAAGCATACACCCCCTCTATCGTAACGCTGAGAGAGTCATAATTGAGGTTATAAAACTATGGGGAGGTTCAAATGAGCTTTGAACCTCCCCATAGTTGTTTTTTAAGAAACTTCTACTCAATAACCCCGTTCTCTCTCAACCCGATTCAACAAGGGTTCTCCATTCAAGTAATGTCGCAAATTTTCGGCAAATAGTTCGCTGGCTCGCTCGTCGTAATGAGGGGTGAAGCCTGATACATGCGGCGAAACAATCACATTCTCAAACTGCCAGAGCGGGCTGTCGGAGGGAAGAGGTTCCGTCTCAAAAACGTCGAGCGCGGCGCCGGCAATTTGCTGCTGCCGGAGCGCCTGCGCTAGAGCGGCCTCGTCTATCAGCGCGCCCCGAGCCAGGTTGATGAGCACCGCCGTCGGTTTCATGGCTTCCAAGGCGGCCACGTTGATCAGATGGTACGTATCGGCGGTCGAGGGCGCTAAGACCAC
>JAGRCC010001047.1 GCA_020433785.1 Anaerolineae bacterium | reverse complement strand
ACACGGATTATCTGGAAGAACCAAAGATTTTGATAGGTTGTCATGCCCGAATGTTTTTATCGGGCATCCACGTGGCTCTAGGCGATGGCTTCCCGCTAAAAGCATGCGGGAATGACAGTTCGATTCAATTTGTTTATTTGAACGTCTATAGCAATGCGACTCGTTAGGGATATTTATCACGGCTTAGCCGGGCCAAGGCTGCCACTGCCAGCGTTCGCCGGATTTGGAAATGCGGCCTAAACTGGGAAACGGTGGAAAATGAAAGGCCAGGGCCAAGGCGTTTTTCTCAACGGCGCGTTGATAAAGGGCCAGTCTGGTGGCCACCGTCTGTTCGGGAAGTTGGTCGATGCGACCATACCATTCCGGATATTCAATTTGGATGGGATGAGTGGTGGTATCCACCAAATCAAGGAGGACTTCTCCGGCTGACTCGACTTCCACGGCCATATGACCAATGGTATGACCCGGTGCGGCCACAACCCGAACACCCGGCACAATCTCGGTTTCGGCCTCGACCATCTTGAGTTGGGAGGCCAGCGGCTGAAGTTTCCCGCGAACCAGACCAGCCGCCCACTTCGGCGCATTCTCGCCGGTCCAGAAATCCCACTCGACGCGCCCCATATAATAGGTCGCCTCCGGAAAGGTTGCCCGTCCCGCGTTATCGACGCCGCCGCCGACATGGTCCGGATGAGCATGCGTCAGAATGACCGTGTCGATATCTTCCGGTTGAAATCCTGCCGCCTGTAACGTGGAGAGTACCTGCCCCCCCGGCGGCTGCCCCGCTCCAAAACCGGTGTCCACCAGTACCACATTGGTGGGCGTTTTGACCAGCAGACAGGTCAACGTTGAGGGGAGATGATCCGGCTGGAGCTGGTAATGCCGAAGCAATTGATGTAGCTCGTCTTCCGGGGCGTTGGCGAATAACATCGCTGTATTCCCCGCAATATTCCCGTCGTTAACGGCCAAACATTGGAAATCTCCAATATTGAAACGATAAAATTCTGACATGCTTTTCTCCTTATTGGTAATTTTCTGAGGGAATCCGGCGTGAGGACAAAGAGGTTATTTGAAGTATATCATACCTCGCCTGACCGTAAAAGGATGGCGATATAACTTTTTCCGGCGGAAGTTATGGAGGACTGCGCTGATGGCCTGGGCCTTGGCACGCCTGGCTGATTAGCTGGTGGGTTGGTTAGTGGGTTTGAGTAAGGCCATCATAATCAGATCATCCCATATCCCATCCAGATAGCGGGCTCTTCTTTTTATCCCTTCTTGCTCGAACCCCAACTTTTCATACAGCGCCTTAGCCACCTGATTCGAGGCAAACACTTCCAGTTCGATGCGGCTTAGACCGTTCTCAAGCGCTTTATTTATGGTCGCTTCCAATAAGCGATACCCCAGCCCACGCCCGCGATAGGCCGCGACCACGGCCATACCCAGCTCGCCGGCGTGGGTCATGCCCGGTAAGGTGTACGGCCTGATATCGCACCAACCCACCATTTTGCCGCCATCAATCGCCACAAAGTGAACCGTATTCCGTTCCATATTATAGCGAACAAGCTGCTTGATATGCTCCAACGGCGGCGCTTCCAGCAGCAGCAAATAGCGCCGCTCGCGAGCGACCTCATCGAGCGCCTGATGGAACGCCTTAGCGTGTTTCATTTTAATGGGTTTGATCGCGATGGTCATCTCTGTCCTCCTGAACCGTTATGACCTTGAGTAACAACTTGAGTTAACGCCTTTTCGTGTCTATAATTCACCCCGTATTTTATCTGCCATCCATACAACTTACAAAGAGGAACCATGAGATTATTCAATGCATTGAGCCAGTCCATCCAGGATTTCACCCCCGGCCACGACGCCGTGTCCATCTATGTCTGCGGCATCACCCCCTACGATACCACGCATTTGGGCCATGCCTTTACCTACACCACCTTTGATGTACTCATTCGCTTTCTGGAATACCAACAGCGTCAAGTAAAATACGTGCAAAACGTAACCGATATCGATGACGATATTTTGCGAAAAGCCAAAGCGGTCAATGACGATTGGCTGGCGGTCGGTAATCGCTGGACCCGCCACTTCATTGAAGATCTGCAGACGCTCAACCTGCGCCCGCCCGATCACTTCCCCCGGGCGACTGAAGTCATCGCGCCGATGATCGACATTATCGAGCGGCTGCTGGCCAAAGGTGCGGCCTACGAGGCGGGCGGCAGCGTCTATTTTCACGTCGAGGCCTGGCCGGAGTTTGGCCAACTCAGCCGCATTCCCAAGGCGGATATGCTGGCCGTAGCCAACGAACGCGGTAACAACCCCGACGACCCCCACAAACAAGACCCGCTCGATTTTGTGCTGTGGCAAGCCCACGCTCCCGGCGAACCGGCCTGGGACAGCCCTTGGGGGCTAGGCCGCCCCGGCTGGCACATCGAATGCTCGACCATGTCGGCCGGCCTGCTCGGCAACACCATCGATATTCATGGCGGCGGCAGCGACCTCATCTTCCCCCACCACGAATGCGAGATCGCCCAATCTGAAGCGGCCACAGGCGAGAAGCCGTTCGTTCGTTATTGGCTGCATACGGCGATGGTTCATCACGAGGGCGAAAAGATGAGCAAGTCACTGGGCAATCTGGTGATGGCCCGCGACCTGCTGAAAACGTGGTCGCCCGACGCTCTGCGCCTCTATCTGGCCGGCCACCACTACCGCGAGATTTGGAGCCACAGCGATGCTGAACTGGCCACGGCCGAGCAGTCCGCTCAACAACTTCGGGCCGCGGCGACTGCGTCCGGCGGAACCGGTCCGGCCTTCGATGCCTCACCCGCCGAAGCCGCCGTCGTCAGCGCTCTGAATAACGATCTCGATTCCCCCGCCGCGCTGGCGACCCTGGTCCGGCTGGCCGATGACCTCATCGCGGCTGCCAACGCCGGCCAAAACGTCGAGCCGGCCCAGGCCACCCTCCGCCGTCTAAGCACCATCTTTGGCCTGCGCCTCGATGCCGCCGGGCCTGAGGATCGGGTCATCGCCGGCTGGAATGAGCATTTGAAGAAGTTCTAAATGGGGGAGTAAGGAGTAGGGGGTAGGGA
>JAGRCC010001046.1 GCA_020433785.1 Anaerolineae bacterium | reverse complement strand
GCGGCGATAAGTCGATCTATGAAGCATTTAAAACCGACTACTCCAAGATTAATATCAATCCTTATTATTCTGGCGACACTGTGGGCGCTAGGTCTCACCGTCGCGGCGGCTCAATCTTTCGATGCGAAAGTGAGCTTTTTTTATGTCCCGCCGCCGGATGACGAGCCGTTTCACATTGGTGACCGGATCACCCTCAGGTTAGAAGTTCGCCATCCTGCCGACTCCTCTGTCGAGATGCCCACTCTGCCGGAAGGGGAAGAATGGGGCGACTTCGAAGTGGTGTCCCAATCTGAGCCGGAAGTATCGCGGCGAGGCGACAATGTGGCCATTACCCGCAAAGATATTGTGGTTACGCTGTTTGAGCCGGGCCAATATCAAACGCCGCGCCTGCTGGTGAACCACCTGTTGCCTAATGGTACCTCAGAAGAGTTAGCCGCACCCGTGATCCAGTTGAATATCGACAGCATTCTGGTGGATGACGACACCGAACTACGAGACATCAAGGAACAAGCGACGCTGCCGGTGCCGCCCATTTGGCCGTGGGTGCTGCTCTCCATTCTAGTTGCTATGCCGATTGCCGGCCTCATTGCCGCGGGCAGTCTTTGGCTTTATCATCGCTTAAAGCGGCGAAATCAGTTCATCGATATGCCTGTGCCGGTGCCTATCGATACCCGCCCGCCGGAGGTCGTCGCCTATGCTGAGTTGGATCGAATCGAGGCGCTCAACCTGCCGGCTAAAGAGCAGTATAAAGATCATTATAGTTTGGTTACCGAGTGTCTGCGCCGGTACATCGAAGGGCGCTACCAAATTCCGGCTCTGGAACGGACGACCGATGAATTACGCCTGACGTTTGCCCATTCGGCCTCAATTAAAGATCAGCGGCGTAAATTTATTGAAATTTTCACTGAGAGTGATCTGGTCAAATTCGCCCGGTTCCGGCCTCAACTCGAGGATGCTTACGAGTTGATCCAAAAAGCGCGCAGAATTATTCAATCGACCACACCGGAACCCGAACCCCCGGACGACCAAGTCCCTGCAGAGACCGTTGAGGAGGTAGCCGCATGATTTTTCGATTTGCGACTCCTTGGCTGTTGTTATTGCTGCTGCTTCCGTTGGGCATCATCATCCAGTCGATTCGCCAGCGCCAGCGTAAGACCGTCTCCACCTTGCAATACTCCGACCTCCGGTTGACCACCCATCTGATCCCTTCGATCCGGCCGAGGTTGCGTTTCATTTTGCCGGTCTTGAGAATCGTTGCTCTGGTGCTAATGATTTTGGCTCTGGCTCGGCCCCAATCCGGCAGTGCACGTGAGATCATCTCCGGGGAAGGGGTTGACATTAGCATTGTGTTGGATATTTCCGGTAGTATGGCCGCCCTGGATTTTGAGCCGAATCGCCTGGGCGCGGCCAAGCGGGTCATTCACGCCTTTATCGATGATCGCCAGTACGACCGGATTGGCTTTGTCATTTTCGCTACCGAGGCCTTTAGTCAGGTGCCGCCGACTCTGGATTATGATGTTCTCAAGCGGATTCTTGACGAAACCCAGGTGTCGTGGGATATTGGCCTGGACAGCGGTACTGCTATCGGTTTGGGCCTGGCAAATGGGGCAAATATGCTGCGCGACTCTGAAGCCGAAAGCCGAGTCATTATTCTGTTAACAGATGGAGCCAATAACTCCGGACAAATCGATCCGTTAACGGCAGCAGAGATAGCCAAGGCGCTCGATATTCGAGTCTACACTATTGGAGCCGCTCGACCCGGTCCAGCCGCCCTACCATTTCCCGATGGACGGATCGAATACCGGGACTCTGAAATTGATGAAGAAACACTCAAAGAAATTGCCGATATTACCGGCGGCCTTTATTTTAGAGCCGAAGATGAGCTTGGCTTACAAGAAATTTATGATACCATTAATGAATTAGAGCGATCGCAAGTAGAAGTCAGAACGTTTACTCGTTACAGCGAGTTAGCGGTCTGGTTTATTCTACCCGCTGCCTTTTTATTGGTTTTAGAAGCGCTTCTTCGCCGGACGTTGCTCCGTAAAATACCGTAACCATGCTAAGAATTTTTGCCGAACCGTCATTTTTATTGTGTTTTATCCCGTTGGCCTTGGTCGGGGGTTTGATCTACCTGCTGGCTAAACGACACCGGCAGGCGATTGCCCGGCTGGGGTCGCCGGAATTGATTACTCGACTTAGTGCCAGCGTTAACTGGAAGGGGCGTCGCTGGCAAAGCCGGTTGTGGTTTATCGCCCTGATCTTTTTGATTTTGGCGCTGGCCCGGCCGCGCTGGGGCAGCCAGGTGGAGTACATCGAACGGCGCGGCGTTGAGGTGATGGTGGCGCTCGACGTTTCGGAAAGCATGCTCGCTGAGGATTTTAAACCCAATAGACTGGCTCGAGCCAAGCTGGAAATCTCGGAATTGA
>JAGRCC010001045.1 GCA_020433785.1 Anaerolineae bacterium | reverse complement strand
TCTTCATTCTAAATTCTAAATTCTTCATTCTTCGTCGCTGCCATCCGGTGAAACCGGAGCGCGGGTAAAGATGTACATCAGCCAAATCATGGCCAGCGTCCCGACAATGGCGATCAACCCCATCAAACCGGCCACCCAAATCGGCACACCGCCCAAAACCTGGGCCAGCGGCGTCACCAGATCAACGTCGCTGACGTTGCGAATCGTCGTGTAACTAAAAATGGCCGTCAACGCAATGATAATCGGCAAGATCTCAATCAACGTTTTCAGGGGCCAGCCTTTTTTAGGCGGTTTATCCTTCGTATTCATAACTCCAACTGTCCCTTTCCAGGTCCGAATATTCAGACCGGTTCCAGGCCAGCCACATCCAGGCCAGCCAGACCACCGTGATCGGCACCATGACTAGCGCGGCGATACTTATAAGCCAGATAAATCCGGCGTTAACCGCCGCATCCATACTGATAATATAGGCAAGCGTGTCCTTAAAATGGTCGAGATAAGAGAAAACGCTGACGGCCATCAACAGCGGAATGGTCAAAATGCCCACAATACCCCAACCAATAATCTGCGGCAGTGACAGGCCGATAATTTCCTTGCGTTGGCCGGGCAGTTCCTTTTTCTCGGGTTTGGGCCGGTGAACCACCCACATCATAAAGGCTACCATAAAGTAGAGAGAAAAGATAACGACCAAAATCGATTTAATCGAGGTGTAGTTGGCCTCGATATAATCACCCAGGGCCGTCCCAGCGGTAAGACCGGACACCATTAACAGCATCAGCCCGGCGTGCCAGGGGCCAAAGGCAATGGCGGAAATCGGCCAGAAATTTCGTTTGATGTAATTCAGGACTGTTTTCATGTGAGTCTCCCGATAATTAGGTTTGGTAGGACAAATCGCTGATTTGTCCTACTATTTTCACTCTAAAATTTAAACACCCGTAAAGAATTACCGACCACCAGCGCACTGCTCAAAACCATCGCGGCCGCGGCCAAAACGGGATGGAGCAGCCCGGCCATAGCCAGGCCGATGCCGATGACGTTGTAGGTAAAGGCCCAAGCTAAATTCCAGCCGATGGTCCGGTAAACGCGCCGGGCCAGGGCGGTGGTCCAAGCCACCAGGGTTAAATCGTTGCCTAACAGGCTAATGTCAGCCGCTTCACGGGTGATATCGGCGCCGCAGCCCAGAGCGATGCCAACGGTGGCCCGGGCCAGGGCCGGCGCGTCATTGAGTCCGTCGCCGACCATCGCGACCGGTGCTTCGGCTTCAGCCGTTTCGATGGCCCGGACTTTGTCGTGCGGGAGTAGTTCGCTCTGAACCGGCACGGCCAGCCGTTGACTCAGCGCATTAGCGGCCGCGCGGCTGTCGCCGGTCAAGACTTGCACCTCTAATGCCTGCTGCTTCATATTAGCCAGCGCCGGCTGAGCCGTAGGGCGGATGGTTTCAGCAAAGCCCAACAAGCCCTGTACCCGACCTTGCCAACCGACGTGAACCACGGTCAGTCCAGCCTGTTCCAATCGTTCGCGCGCCTGCTGAAGCGAACCGGACAGGGCCAGTTTATGCTGGCCTACTAACCGCCAATTCCCAATCCAGATCGGCTGTCCCTCGACACAACCGGTTACGCCCAGGCCAGGTAAGGCTCGAAATTGAACAACAGGCAGTTGAGCCAGACGGCGTTTTTCAGCCGCATCGCGAATGGCATAGGCCAATGGATGTTCTGAGCCTTGCTCCAAGGCCGCCGCGAATTGCAACAGCCGGACATCAGGCGACGCCAACTGCGGGTCGCACACGATTTCGGTGAGAGTCGGCCGGCCCGTGGTCAACGTTCCGGTTTTATCTAAGAAAACCCGGCGCACGCGCGACAGCTTGTCCAGGGTTAGACTGTCGCGAACGAGAATGCCTTTCTGCGCCGCCCGTCCCAGCGCCGCCCACAAGGTTAGCGGCGTGGCCACGCCCAAGGCACACGGACAGGCAATCAACAACACCGCCAGCGCAGTTAGCAGGCCCGTTTCAAATCCGGCTTGCCAGGTCCAAACCAGCAGCGTCAACCCGGCCAAGGCCATCACAACCGGGGTAAAATAACCGGCTACCCGGTCGGCTAACTGTTCGATGGGGGCCCGTTTCAGGCGAGCTTCTTCCAGCAGCCGGATCAGCTTACCCATCACCCGGTCATCACCGGTGTGGGTGGCCTCGACCACAAAACTGCCGTCCAGGTTGATGGTTCCGGCATAAACTGTGTGGCCCGGTCCCTTGTAGGCCGGCGTCGACTCACCGGTGATGCTGGCCTCGTCCACGCTGCCTTCACCGCCGACGACCTGACCATCCACAGCAAAGTTTTCACCGGGGCGAACCCGGATGCGGTCGCCGGGGTGGAGTTGGTCCACCGGTACACGGCGCTCGCGCTCACCGAGCATGATCAAGCTGGCCTCGGTGGGGGTGCGGGCCAGGAGTTTGTCCAGCGCTTTGTTGCCCTCAACCTGCGTCCGGGCGTCGAGCCAGCGCCCCAGCGTGACCAGCAGGAGGGTCATCGTGGCCGTTTCAAAATAAGTGTGGCCGGTTCCAGTGAAGGTGGCATAAACCGATAAACCGTAAGCCGCCAGACTACCGACCGCGATTAGAGCGCTGGTGGTCAAGCGGCGATAAACCTGAAAGGTAAAAACGGCGTCTTCCAAAATCGGCAAGGCCAGCATCAAGACGGCCGGCGTAGCAAACAGCATGGCAATAGCTTGCAGCATCGAGCGCGTCCCCTGGCCCAACTCGCCCCAATCATTGAAAAAGAAGTCAGAGTATAGCGCCAGGCTGAGCACCATGACCATCATGGCTAAAAAAGCGTTGAGCATCAACCGCGACAGCAGCGCGGCGGCCTCTTCGGCCGGATCGCCTTGGATGATGCCCCGGCAGCAGGGCGACTTCAGATCGAGGCCGGCCCGGCCCATGGCCTGGGGTAAGGCCAACCCTTGGGCCAGATCGGGGGCGACAATCTCGTAAACGTGCCGGCAGCCGTAGCAGCAGAAAGTCAGCAGTTGGCCGCCGATGGTATCGACGATGTGCCGGGTGGCGGGTAGTCCGCACAAGGCACAGGCGGCCATCGCGGCGGAAGATTGGGGTTGGGGGTCGGACGATGGACGATGGGAGATAGGCGATGGGGAAGCGGGTGGTTGGGCCGGAGCAGGGGTTGATTTCCCTTTGAAGAGGCGGGCTACCATAACATCACGCTCCCAAGAGTTGAGTGGGGGATTTGACCGTAGAGGGCCAACCCCCGCAGGGTTAATTGCAGACCGACCACAATGACCAAAACGGCGGCGACGCGATAGAGGTAGCTCCGGAATTGAAGACTAAGCAGCGAGGTTGAAAAGCCGAAGCCCAGCATTGACGGCAGCGTTCCCAACCCGAAAATGAGCATCAAGCTGGCCCCTCGCAGCGGATCGCCGCTGGTGGCCGCTAGCAGGGCCATCGCATACACGGGACCGCAGGGCAGCAGCCCGTTAGCCAAGCCTAAGCCGAATGGCGCTGCCGGGTGGTCGGACGACAGCCAATATTTAAGCCAACGGCTAATTTGCTGGGCCGGAGCCAGCGACGCCACCCAGCGTTGAAGCGGGAATAGACCTAGCAGTCCCAAGCCGAGCAGCAGCACTAACAGGCCCAAACCGGCGGAGAAGACCCCTTGCCAGTTACGGACAAAACTGACCAGCACCGATCCCATCAACCCGGCCGCCAGCCCTAACAGCCCGTAAGTGGTCAGCCGACCGGTCTGAAAGAGGACTAACGGGGTAGACAGTTCCTTACGGGCTACCCGACGGCGCATGGCAAAGGCTCCTACTAAAGGACCGCACATGCCAATGCAATGGCTAAACCCGGTCAGCAAACCGGCCCCCAGCAATACAAAGAAGCTGGAGGCCATTGTTGCCGTGTGGTCAACCGTACAAATGCTATTAGGGTCCACCATATTCATAGCAGCCAGAGTGGCCTGCTGGTGACTCGGCCAGGCCGCCTGCTGGCTGCAAGCCGAGACGCCGATCAGCACCATGCCCAAGCCCAAGCCAATATCCCAACGTCTCAATTAAGTAAACTCATCTTCCCTAAAATTCTGACAAGCCAAACCAAAGATACACCAGCGCCCACATAATAAAAACCGCCCAGCCGGCCAAGATCCACACCGGCAGTTCTGATCCCTGGTATACGGTTTTAGGATCGCCAAAGTCCGCTTTCCAGTGGTGGGTGGGCACCTCATGGGGAAACCAGGCCCCTTTGATGAATTGAGGATTGTACTCGTCGGCCTTCTCGCCTTCGGTCACTTCCTCCAAGTTGGTGCCAATTACCCGTTCTTGTAGGTATTCTTCTTCAGATTTATATTCTTCGGCCATTACGCTCCCCCTCTATTCGTAAAAAAGTTTATTTTGCCGCTCTAATCTTTCCCACTCTTCTTCCTGCAAGAGCATGTCTCGTTTGGGCGCTTCGATGTTTTTGTAGTGTCCACTGGCCCAAGCCCAGGCCGCCAGCAACAGAAAGCCCCCGCTGACAAAGAAATAAGGCAGCACGGTGGCCGTCACAATACCGGGCACAATGCCGGTCGTTGAGGCCGCCACGAATTCGTACAACTTAAAAAGAAATGTAATCCCCGCCGCGGCAACAGCGACAGCCACCACCGCCACCGAAACAAATTTTCCGTCTTTCATCGATCGTTTTGACATTTATAGTCTCCTATGGTCGGAGATGGGAGACGGTCAATCGACCTATCGCCCATCTCCGGTACGTTCCGCTGATTACTGCTGCTCGACGTTGCTTCCTAACCACTGCATATAGGTAATTATAGCGATGCCCTTTTTATTCGGTACACGCCCATCAAAGAACCAGGTATAGCGCGGCATCACCGACACCGGCGAGACGGCCCGGGGGTTGTAAAAGTGAGCCACGTGCCAGTCGTTTGAGCGGAAGCCGGTCTCACGCGACAGGTCTGGGCCGACGCGGCGGGTACCCATCAATTGGGGCATCATCAATT
>JAGRCC010001044.1 GCA_020433785.1 Anaerolineae bacterium | reverse complement strand
TGGCTGAAAGCGTGGTCGGCAGCGGGGAGAATTGGCTGACCGAAATCTCGACGGATGAACTGCGCGATTTGGTCACGCTGCGACGGGAGGCGGTGCGATGAGTCGCTACGATTATTACGGCTATTTTCAGCCCAGCCAACCCCTTCACACCGATGAGGGCATCAAGGCTAGAAGCAAACAGGGCAAGTTCGTCAAAAATTGGTGGGCCAAGCGCTGGATTGAGACTCTGGAGCAGTTGATCGACGCCGGCCGGCTGCGGCGCGGCAAAAGGTACGCTCGTCAAGGACAGATTTTGTCCATTGAAGAGACCAAAAGCGGTATCAAAGCCAAAGTGCAGGGATCGCGGGCTACGCCGTACAAAGTATCGCTCGACATCGACCCCTTGACCGATGACCAGTGGGAAAAAGTGATCGATGCGCTGGCCGGTCAAGCTATCTTTACCGCTCAACTGCTGGCGGGTGAAATGCCGCAGGATATCGAAGAGGCGTTCACCCAGGTTGGCGTGAGCCTGTTTCCAGAAAAAAGGGCTGAGTTGGTCACTAAGTGTAGTTGTCCCGATTACGCGAATCCCTGCAAGCATGTAGCGGCTGTTCACTACATTTTGGGCGAACGATTTGACGAAGACCCGTTTATGCTCTTTCGCCTGCGCGGGCGTACCCAGGAACAAATTTTGCAAGCGCTGCGCAGCCGCCGAGCCGAAGCGGCCGGAGATGAAGAGGCCGTTGAGGAACACGTCGCGCCCCTCACTGAATCGCTGGCTGATTTTTGGGGCTCAAGCCAGCCGCTGCGCCTTAAAACCGCCATTAAGCCGCCTCAAACCGAGTTGCCCATCCTCAAACGTCTTGGCCAGCCCAACTTCCTGGATCGAGATTTGATCGCCACCCTTGGACCCGCCTACCAGGCTATCACTCAAGCCGCCCTAAAAATTGCCTTCGGCGACCAATCCGATGAATGATGAATTATGAGGGATGAATTATGAATTATGAATGTTCAATCAACCAGCCCACCAACCAACCAACCATCAAACCAACTAACCAACCAACCATCAAACCAACCAACTAACCAACCATCAAACCAACTAACCTATGAAACTTATCGAATTCCTAAACAATATCAATAAAAGTGACCTGCAGCTTATGGTTAAGATGGCCAACATCTGCAAAGGACAGACCCGCAAGCAGGATTTGGTGGACTGTCTCCATCAAACGTTGACGACCTCCGAGTCACTTCAAAAGATATGGGCGCAGCTTGATTTCCTGTCGCTAAAAGCCATTTCCTCGGCGGTTCATAGCGGCGGCGAATTCAACGCCAGCGCGTTTATTGCCCAGTATGGGTCGCTGCCGCTGCGGCCCAAAAGTCGCTGGTTCTGGCAGGTCGAGCCGATTTTGTTTGATCTGTTTATCTATAATAATCAACTGCCCAGTGACATGCTCCCGCTGCTGGAAGAATTGGCCCATCCACCAGACAAATTTCAATTATACGGTACGGCTGATGTGCCTGATCAGGTAGAGACCGCCACCGGCCATCAGGTCGATTTGACCCGTGTCGAGACGGAAAAGACCGGCTGGCACGATCTGCTGGCTTATCTGCGGATGCTCTCGCAAGGCGATTTGGCGCTCTCTAAAGCCTCCAATCTCACCAAGGGCAGTATGGCCAAATTGCTTGACAATTTGCTCGAAGGGGATTTTTTGACGCTGCCTGAAAATTATCGAGGCAATCAGACGATTCGGCCGAATGGACTGAGCAGTTTTGCCCAGGGGGCCAAACTAGCCACTTTTGATCGGCTGACCCCAACCGGCCAAGAATTTTACCAGAGCCAGGATCCGGAACTGTTGCTTGAAGCCTTTGAAACCTGGACCCACGAAGATAGATTCGATGAATTAAACCGGATTGCCGGCTTGAAGGGAGTCGGCTCCCGACAGACGGTCCTGACCGACCCGGCCAAACGACGCGAGGCTATTATCGAGGCGCTATCTTGGTGCCCGGCCAACGAGTGGATTGATATTCAGGATTTTTACCGGGCGCTCAAAATCTGGCAATTTGATTTTGAGGTCGAGTCTTCTTACTATAGCAATTTGTATATCGGTCATCGAGATTATGGCGACCTGCACGGCAGCACCTATTGGATCGTCACGAAGGGGCTTTACATCAACGTCTTGATTTGGGAATTCTTGGGTTCGATTGGGGCGGTTGATTTAGCCTTTACCGCTCCTGAAGAGGCCAACTTGAACTTAAGTAACGACTATCCCTATTACAGCGATTCTTTTATTAGTCTGTACGATGGATTGCGTTATTTTCGGATTAACAATTTAGGGGCGTTTTTGTTGGGACAAGCCGGGGAATATGTGCCGTCGGTGCAGTTGGCGCCTTCACTTTTTACCATCTCGCCGGATTTGCGAGTCGATGTCCTCAACCCCCGCGAGTTAACCCCTAATGACCAGCACCAACTAGAATTGGTGGCTGTGCCGGTTAAAAAGGGGCAGTATCGGCTCGACACCCAGCAGTTGCTCACCTCCCTGGAAGATGGCATCTCCTGGCAGCAAATGGCCGATTTCCTGACTGATCGCCATCAGGGGCCGCTGCCTAGTGAAGTTTGGTCTTGGCTAACCAAAATCCAACAGAACAGCACCGTTTTTAAGTCAGGCAGTCGAGCACTGTTTATTAAAGTCAATTCTAATGATTTGTTAGATATGGCTGTTAACGATCCGGTTCTGAGCAAAATCTGTAACCAGATCGACAAGCGAACGCTGGTTATCCCCAGCAACAAAGAAAAAGCCTTTCGCCGCCGGTTGAAGGAACTTGAGTATGTAATGGTTTCCTGAGAGATAGGGAGATTGGAGATTGGGGGATTAATTTTCAGCAATCTCTCAATCTCTAATCTCTTAATCTCTCGTCTCTATCTACTCTTTGACCAAACTCTCCATCCCATGGGTTTGCACCCAGCCGCCAATACCGCCGCTCAAACTAAAAACGCGATCACCATCCCACCCGTTGTCAATCAAAAAGGCCGAGGCATCTAAACTGGTGTTGCCGTGCCAGCACTGAAAAACGATATCGACGTCTTTCGGTAGTTCGTTCATGCGTCGGGGAATCTCCTGGACAAACATGTGGGTTGCGCCGGGAATATGGCCGCTTTTGTATTCCCATGCCTGCCGCATATCGACCACTATCAACTCATCGCCATTGTCAAGCCGATCTTTGA
>JAGRCC010001043.1 GCA_020433785.1 Anaerolineae bacterium | reverse complement strand
TCATAAAACTCCTCGACAAAATATTTTTGGAACGTATTAAGTTTTTTCATGCTTTCCTCCTTGAAAATAGTGATTTAGTGGGATGGTGGGATGGTTGGATGGGTAATAGCCAACTATCCAACTAGCCAACTAACATTTTCGATCACGATACCATTTTTATGGGTGCCATTTCATTATTTTGCAATAAAACTATTGTCGTCTCATTGCCTCCCGGACGACCGGCAGCCGCAGAACGAGTAACAGGGCGACGATAACTGCGAATACCCAGGGCCACGTTTTGAAATCGCGATCGAGCCAGAAATAATGCCAGACGCTTAGGGGGAGGGCCAAGTAGACCAGCCGGTGCAGGGTTCGCCACCGTTTGCCGAGTCGCCGCTGCCAGCCGCGGGTGGAGGTGGCCGCCAGCGGGATGAGCAGAACAAAGGCGGCAATGCCGATAGGCATAGCTTTCCGTTCGCCTAAATCGCGCCAGATAAGGTCCCAGTAGAGCGAGTTTTCCCAAAATAAATAGACGGCAAAGTGGATGGTGATGAATAAAAAGCCGTATAAGCCTAGCGCCCGGCGAATCTGGATGGCCCCCGGCCAGTTAAACAGACGGCGCGCGGGCGTACAGGCCAACGACGCCACCAGAAAAATCAGACCAAGAGTGCCTGATCGCAGGACAAAATAACGGATCGGGTTGACCAGCGAGCCAGATAAATAGACGTAAGTCAGCACCAGTAGTGACCCAAGTCCGGCGGCGTGGACGATCAAGTAATGCCAGTTTCGCTTGAGCCGGCGCGGTAACATTCTCTCCAGCCTGTTATAAGAGATGGTAGCCGAAGTCGTGTTCGAAATCGCGCCAGACGCTGTGGATGTGAGTGCCGCCGTTGCGCGAGTTATCGTATTCTAATAGGAAGGTGGGGCCTTGGATGCGAAAATATTGGGGCCGCTGGCGGTCGAGGCTGCCGGCCCAACCAAAGCGAATTGGCTCCAACCCAGCGGCGTCGATTCGCTCGAAGCTGGCGACGGCTACGTGATCCGGCAGGGTATTGAGATAGGCTTGCATAATTTCCGTAACCAACTGCTGTTGGCTACCGCTCATATCGGCATAGGTCACACCGACCGGCTCTAACGGCTCGACTCTGGCCGCATTCTGGGTGACGTGTTGGGTCAGGGTTCTGTCCTGAAAGATAGCCTGAGCTTGCACATCACCGGGAAAAGAGTGGATCAATTCCAGCGCCGCATCCTCTTCCTGGGCCATCGCCCGCAAACCGGCCTGGGTGGTCGTCGGCCAGGAGCCGAGGAAAAAGGGCAGCGTCGCCAGGCGGTCGCCAACTATGGTGAACTGGCGCGACAGGTGATGTCCTTCCCAGCGCCAACCCCACGGCGCGTCGCCACCCGGTGTACCAAAGACGGTAACGTAATACAGTTCCGGGTCGTTGCCTAAATCATTTTGCAGCGAGATAATATCGAGCGATTTCTGAAAACCCATCCCGGACAGGCTGGCGGTCAGCAAATCGAACGCCCGCGACCGCTGCGCTTCGGTCATCCCCCGCAGGGGCAGGCCGTTCCGAGGAAAGCTGCCCGGCGTGGTCCAGTGCCAGCGGAAACGTTCGTCGCTGGCAAAATCGTACGACGAGATAGAGCGCTGAGCGTCATCAAGGGCCTCCAGGTAGGCCGTCGCGGCCAGGGTCATATCGGCAATCAGCAGTTGATCGGGATCGATGACGGCGGTGTGGGTAGCGGTCGCGGTCGGTTCAGCGGTGGGGGCGGCGGCGTCGGCGGGTGGGGGGACTGGTGAGTCGGTGGGAACGATCGTAGCGGTAGGAGGAACAGGCGTATCAGTCGGAAGTTGAACCACCGCCTCGGTCGGTGCTGGCTCCGCTGTGGGCGGGTTGGCGCCGCACGCCGCCAGAAACAGGCCGGCGGTGGTGGTTGCTCCCAGCCGGATAAATTGACGACGGTTGATCGATTTTAAATCTCGGGTCTTGACAGTCATAATTCCACCTCACTCATTACTACTCAACTCCCTATAATTCTTAAGGACGGACCTTAAATTTGCGTAAGAGAATGCTGAGAGAATGCTGAGAAGCGGGTCAAAGGAAACTTAAACGGTTGCCAAATGGCTTTTTCTAACCTACAGTTAACAAATGGATGATACCCGACGGATTGTGGCAGCCTTTGTATTCAGAGCTGTTTATCGGCTACGAAATCGCGTAAATGGCGCGTGTCATAAACCCAATGGCCAGGATGGCCAAAATGAAGCCGATCCAGGCCCAACGCCGGGCGCGACGGCCGTCGCCGGTGGCCCACAGGTGTCTTAAGGCCGGACGCAGGGCCGCATCGCCAATACCGAGCAGCGCCACGACGATAATGATACAAATGATCATAATCGCGCCCCATTCGCCGCCTCGGGCCAGTGACGCGAAGCCGCGCGTACGCGTAATGAGTGCCAGCCCGAAAAAAAGGGTCACTGTGCCGGCGTAGGTTAGCACGCGGACGCTGGTTAGTGCAATACGAATTAAAATGCTGTCAGTTTCCTTTTCAAGCAGCGGAATTATCACCATCGCCAGCAAAGCGTAACCGCCGACCCATAATCCCGCTCCCAGCACGTGGCCGTAACGTATTAACCAAGTGATCATTGTTTATCCTTTCTATGGGAAAAATTAAGCAAAAGCGCCGCCGGTCGAACCCATCGGATCATAAGCGGTCGGGCTTTGGCGATCAAGCGACAAATTGCTATAATCGTCCCACCTTGAACAAATAGGGTGATTTGTTTCATAAAGCGTGTTGATATGGGCCTACAACGAGGGCAACGCCAAACTGATCGTACTAAAAAAGCGCTGGTGGAGGCGTTTATTCAGCTGATTCACGAAAAAAATTACACGACGATCGCTATCGGCGATATTACCAAGCGGGCGAACACTGGCCGCAGTACTTTTTATCGCTATTTTCAAACCAAAGCTGATGTGCTGGTCAGTTTACACGAAGATATCTTTAATGAGTTCAGTCTGGGCCTGGAAACAGCAGCTGATTGGCTGGCAGAGGAACCTCCGTCTCAATTAGTGGCCTTTTTGCAGCAAGCGCAGGCGGCTGACGGCGGGCGGATGTCGTTGTCGTATAAGTTGGGGAAAGATGTTGATTATGTGGTGCGCCGGATCAATGAAGCGCTGGCTCGGCAGTTTGAGGCCGGTTTGCACCACGCTTTTGCTGAACGTGACAGCAGCATTCCGTTTTGCGTACTGGCCCAGTCGATTGCCGGTATCTATAGCTGGCTTATTCTATCGTGGTTTATGGAACGCCAACCGTTTACGGCACAACAACTGGCCGGCTATATTCACCGGCTAACGCGGGCAACTATCCGCGAAGCGTTTGAGAAAAAGGGAGAGACTGGATCGCAAAGCCGATTTACGAGCGATGAGTATCAATAAAAGCCGTCGCTGGCAAAAGTTATAGGAGATAAACCGATGTCAATTCCGTCCACCGCTGAAAATTCCACAGTACTGGCCTGTGATTTAACGGCAATAGAAATGGAGCAGCGCGAGCAGCACATAATGGAAACAAAACGCCTATTTAGCCTGGTGCAAGAAGCGCGCGAACTACCCGACGGCTATGCGTTGCGGTTGCCCAATGATACCGACACGATTCTGAGCACCGCCGGATTTATTGTTCAGGAACGAAAGTGTTGTCCTTTTATTCACTTTGCTTTGGAACTCGAAGCGGAGAACGGGCCGTTGTGGTTGCGCTTAACCGGCCGGGATGGCGTAAAACCGGTGCTGCAAGCGGAATTTGGCGAACATTTATAATGGCGACCACCACAACGAGAGGAAAACAGCCGCAAGGGTTGATGCGTTTATTTTTGCGCTTGCCGATTTGGCTGTACCGGCTGCGATTGGGCTGGCTATTGGGCAATCGGTTTGTGATGCTGCAACATACCGGCCGCAAGAGCGGGTTGCCGCGTTATACGGTGGTGGAAGTGGTGCGCCACGATCATAGAACCGATGAGGTTATTATCGCGTCGGGATGGGGTGAAAAATCAGATTGGTTTCAGAATATTCAAAAAACGCCGGAGGTAACGCTCTATTTGGGGCGGCGACGCTGGCCGGCTGAAGCTAATCGCTTAGCGGTGGCCGAGGCGGCGCAAGAATTGGCGAATTACGCCCAGCGTCATCCAACGGCGTTTGCTAATCTATCGAAAATGATGATTGGCCGGCCATTAGCGGCCACCGATGCTGATTGTCGGCTGCTAGCCGAGTCGGTGCCGCTAGTACGGCTGGAACCCATCTCCTCATCGGATTAACTACCCGATCAGGACTTACGCAGTTCCAAAGGTGACAGTCACTTAAACACGCTAAATCGACCTGTTTGGACCACTCCGATGCTA
>JAGRCC010001042.1 GCA_020433785.1 Anaerolineae bacterium | reverse complement strand
GCCACCGCGGCGGACTGGATGTCGGCGGCGTCGTTCATTTCAATGGCCGGGATTATCGCCTTTTTGGGTTATGATGGTGCCATCTACCTAATGGGCTGGACCGGTGGTTACGTACTATTGGCGCTCTTGCTGGCGCCGTACCTGCGCAAGTTTGGTCAATACACCGTGCCGGACTTTGTGGGTGACCGCTACTATTCGCAAACGGCCCGGGCCATTGCGGCCATTGCGGCGGTGTTTATCTCGTTTACTTACGTTGCCGGGCAGATGCGCGGGGTTGGCATTGTCTTCAGCCGCTACCTTCAGGTTGAGATCTGGTTGGGCGTGGTAATTGGGATGATCATCGTGGCTTTCTTTGCGGTATTGGGCGGGATGAAAGGGATCACCTGGACCCAGGTGGCTCAATATTCCGTGCTTATTCTGGCTTACCTTATTCCGGCCTTCGCACTGGCTTTTATCATTACCGGTATTCCCATTCCCCAACTGGCGCTGACTTTTGGCGACATTATTCCCCGGTTAGAAGGGGTTCAAACGGAGTTAGGGCTGGGTTCTTACCTGAACTCTTCTCGGCCTATGATTGACGTTTTGGCCATCACGATCGCGTTGATGGCGGGGACGGCCGGTCTGCCGCACGTGATCGTGCGCTTCTATACGGTCCCCAGTGTGCGAGCCGCTCGCTATTCGGCCGGTTGGGCGCTGCTGTTCATCGCCTTGCTGTACACCACCGCTCCGGCGTTGGCCGCCTTTGCCAAGCTGAACCTGATTGACACGCTGAACGGCATCCCCGTAGAAACGGTTCAAAACGATCCGGCCCTAGCCTGGGCCAGAAGTTGGGAAACCACCGGGCTGCTCAAATTTGAGGATAAAAACAGTGATGGGGCCTATACCTTAGCCTCCGGTGATGCCAATGAAGTCACCATCGACCGCGATATTATCGTGCTGGCTACCCCTGAAGTAGCCGGCCTGTCCGGTCCGATTATCGGTTTGGTCGCGGCCGGTGGTCTGGCAGCGGCGCTGTCAACCGCTTCCGGGTTGCTGCTGGTTATCTCCAGCTCGCTGTCGCACGATCTGTATTACCGCTTAATCAAACCGACCGCATCTGAATCCGAACGCCTGCTGGTTGGTCGCCTGGTTATCTTCCTGGCCATTCTGGTGGCCGGATACTTTGGGATTAACCCCCCCGGCTTTGTGGCGGAGGTGGTGGCCTTTGCCTTCGGGCTGGCGGCAGCCAGTTTCTTCCCGCTCATTCTGTTGGGCATCTTTGATAAGCGCACCAACAGCACCGGCGCTGTGGCCGGGATGATTGTTGGGCTCGTGTTCACCACCGTGATGATCGTCGGCCAGCGCTCGGTGCAGCTGCTCGGTACGCCGGAACCGATGATTGGGCCGTTCTTGGGCATTACCGCTCAAGGTATCGGCACAGTTGGGATGATTCTCAACTTTGCCATTACCTACGTTGTCTCGCGGGCTACTGAAGCGCCGCCGCAGGAAGTTCAAGATATGGTCGAGTCGGTTCGTATTCCGCGTGGCGCTGGGGCTGCCTCCACCCACTAAGGATTGAATGGCTCTAGAGCGTGCTGCGGCACGACTCTATCCCCTGAAGGGAGGGGTGCCCCGTGTACCCCTCCCTTTGCGTTGAAATTCAAGATCTACTTTGTCGACCAGGCAACTGGCGCTCAATCATGCGTTAAACGTCAGTTGTTAAAATAGCTACGAAAATCCGACCGGCAGGTATAAACTATTGGTATGAACGCCGTTGACTTTATAGAGCATCTTCACCCGTTTGACACCCTACCTCAAAACGAGTTGGATCAGGTTATCGAGGCCATTGAGCAAAAAGACGTGGCTGTGGGAACGCGTATCCTGGAGCAAGGAGGGGAAATTAGCCAGTATCTCCACATTATTCAACGGGGATCGGTTAAATTACAGCGCGACGAAAAATCGTTGCAAATTTTGGAAGAAGGCGAATTTTTCGGTTTTCTATCGATGTTGAGTCAAGACACCCCCACAGCTGATGTCATCGCCAATGAGGATGTCTCGCTCCTGCTGGTACCTGAAAATGTTTTTCGAAGTTTGGTTAACAAAAATGGCTTCTCGGAATACTTTTTAAAAAGTTTAAGCGATAGATTACAACACTTGCTAAGCCTTGACTCGGCATCGGCCAACGAGAGTTTGGCCAGCCCGGTCAAATCGCTTGTGGTGCACGAACTGGTAGCCGTAGCGCCGGACACGACCGTCCATGAAACGGCTAAACTGATGCGAGAGGCAAGTGTAAGTTGTGTGATTATTCAAAGCGAACCGCCGGGGATCGTCACTGACCGAGATCTCAGAAATCGAGTCATAGCCGAGGGGCGGAGCGCCGAAACAGCCGTGGGGGAGGTGATGACCCAGCCGGTTAAATCTGTACCAAGCGACACAGCCCTTTACAGCGCCTTGGTGTATCTGTATGAAGAAGGCATTCACCACTTGCCAATTACCGACCGGGGCGATATTTCCGGCGTGGTGACCACGACGGATCTGCTCCGGCAGCAGGCCCAAAGTCCGTTTTATTTTCTGAAACGGCTGGAAACGCTGGATGATTCGGCTGAAAATTTAGCCACTTATGGGCCAAAGTTGGTGCAAACCGTGCGAAGTTTATTTGAGAACGGCCTGAATGCCATTCAAATTGGCCGGGTCGTATCGAGTTTAAATGATACCTTGGTCAAACGGTTACTTACTCTGGCCGAACAGAAATTCGGTCCGCCGCCAACGCCCTTTGCCTGGGTGGTTTTTGGTTCTGAGGGGCGCAGCGAGCAGGTGCTGCTGACCGATCAAGATAACGCGCTGATCTATCTAGCCGATACACCGGAGGCCAAGCGTTATTTTGCAACCCTGTCCCAGTATGTTATTAACGGGTTGATTCAGGCCGGCTTTCCCCCTTGTGCTGGGGGTTATATGGCCACCAACTGGCACTATCCGTTAAACCACTGGATTAGATTATTCAAGGGGTGGGTCCAGGCCCCTGAGCCGCAGGCTATTTTGGAAGCAGCCATTTTTTTCGATTTCCGCGTAGTTCATGGTACACTGTCACTTGACCCGATTGAGGACATTATTGTAGAATCAGGCGAATATGATTTATTTCTAGCCCAATTGGCTCGAGCCGCACTCCGTTTCCGTCCCCCACTCGGCTTTTTTGGCCGAATTCGACAAAAAGATGGCTTGGTCGATCTAAAAGAAGGCGGCATTGCCCCCATTGTGGGGCTGGCCAGAGTATATGCCTTAGAAGCCGGATCGCAAAGCTGTTCCACCCTTGACCGATTAGAAGACGCCGCCCACTCCGGAACCTTGAGCCAGCACGGGGCTGAAACCTTGGCCGAGACATTTCGCTTTTTGCAATGGCTGAGATTACGTGGGCAGTTAGACGAGATCAACTCCAAACGCGAACCGGACAACAAAATCCGTCTAGAACAACTCTCTCACCTGGAAAAACGCTACCTAAAAGATGCTTTTTTGGCCATTCATGAAATACAAGAATCGGCAGAGATGCGATTCCGTCTGGCCATGTTGGGCTAAGAGTCAAGAATTAGGAAGAAGACGTTAGGTATTGGGATAAGGCTATTGACTGCCTGATAATCCCCACTTTACGTGGGAAAAGGCAGAGAGTCAGCAGCGGAGCGACAAAGCTGGCTTTGTCATCCAAGTCAAGTCAACGTAAACTTTGACGCTCCAGACGGTTATATTCGAGGGAGAGGTAGCTCTAATGAACCGATTTATCATTTTAGGGCAAAGATTAGTAGCGATATTTTTAATGGGCTGCTTACTCTTTAATTATCCGCTCCTATCGATATTTAGCGTCAGTAATTTATTGTGGGGTATTCCCATATTATATATTTACGCTTTTTCCTCCTGGCTCATTATTATTATGTTGATGATTGTTGTTATCGAGCTGTGGCGCTAAAACAGGGTCTCATCGAAGATGAATTGTACCAAGGCTAGCTAACTATGATGTTACAGGGCGGTATAATTTTACTTTTTTCACTGGCCTACATTGGCATTCTGTTCGCTATCGCGCATTATAGCGACAAGCGATCCGATGCCGGGCGCAGTGTGATCAGTAATCCTTATATTTACGCGTTGTCGTTAGCGGTGTACTGCACCGCTTGGACCTTTTACGGCAGCGTCGGCCGGGCCGCCAGCACCGGTATCGGCTTTATGCCCATCTATTTAGGCCCAACACTGATGGCGGCGCTGTGGTATTTGGTTATGCGGAAAATTATCCGCATTAGTAAGATCAATCGCATCACCTCCATTGCCGACTTTATTAGCTCGCGCTACGGTAAAAGTAGTTCTTTGGCCGGGTTGGTCACCATTATCGCCGTAGTCGGCATCATCCCCTACATTTCTCTACAACTTGACGGTGTTTCCACCAGCTTTGCGGTCATGTGGCAGCACTCTGAATTAGCCGGTACCATTCCCACCCCAGGCACAACGCCTATTTTGAGCGACACCTCTTTTTATGTGGCGCTGCTGCTGGCTACGTTTGCTATTATCTTTGGCACCCGACATCTTGACACCACCGAACGCCACGAAGGTTTAGTGGCCGCAATTGCTTTTGAGTCGGTCGTTAAATTGTTGGCTTTCCTGGTGGTAGGGGTGTATGTGACATTCATTTTGTTCGACGGTTTTGGGGACATATTTGGCCAGGCTTTCCAAAGGCCAGAAATGAGAGACCTCTTTACCATGAAAAATGCCGGGACCTACACCGATTGGACCTGGCTCATGTTTCTGTCAATGATGGCCATTATGTTTCTACCCCGCCAATTTCAGATGTCCGTGGTAGAAAATGTCAACGAGGATCATTTGGATAAGGCAAGTTGGCTGCTGCCGCTCTACCTGCTGGTGATCAATATCTTTGTGCTGCCTATCGCTTTGGGGGGATTACTGCTCTTTCCTGCCGGTACGGTCGATGCCGATACCTTTGTGCTAACCATTCCTATTTCCCAAGGGCAGGAAGAAGTCGCTATGTTGGCCTTCATTGGTGGCTTGTCAGCGGCGACGGGGATGGTGATTGTGGCCACCGTTTCGCTCAGCACAATGGTTTCCAACGAGTT
>JAGRCC010000111.1 GCA_020433785.1 Anaerolineae bacterium | reverse complement strand
TGGTCTACGATGTCATCGACAATGCTCGGCTGGTGAATGGGCGGGTGTTCTGCGATATGGGCGTGGCAACGGCCGACGGCATTCGCTGCGATATTGACGGCAATATTTGGTCCAGTGCCGGCTGGGCCGGCGAGGGCTATGACGGTGTACACGTCTTTGCGCCACACGGCCAACTGATCGGCAAAATTCATTTCCCGGAAGTGGTCTCGAATCTTTGTTTTGGCGGCGTCAAGCGTAACCGCTTATTCATCACGGCCAGTCAATCGGTTTACGCCCTATATGTCGAAACCCAAGGCGTACCCTTTCCATAGCCTATTCTCTACACGAATACCCAACCTCTTACGCGTGGTTCCTCTTTATTTAATCCTAGCCACGCGCAGCCTGAACCCAGGCCAGGCACTGCGCCGTTTGGCCGGCCAAGCCATCAAAATCACGATTACTAATGACCTGGGTAGAGATCAATTTGCTGCCCATACCGACGGCTGCCGCGCCGGCCGTGATCCAGTCGGTAATACTGACTGCGGTCGCATCAACGCCGCCGGTCGGCATGAGGCGGTGCCAGGGACAGGGGGCCATCGCCGCCTTGATGAAGCCCGGCCCGCCAACGGACTCACCGGGAAAAATCTTGCAGATTTCCGCTCCGGCCTCTTCCGCTGTGGCAATCTCCGTTTCGGTTGCGCAGCCCGGCAAATAGGCGATCTTGCGCCGGTTACACAGCCGGGCAATCTCGGGGTTAAAATTGGGGCCGACGATGAAGTTAGCCCCGCCGGCGATGAACAGGGCTGCCGTCGGCGCATCCTGGATGGAGCCTATCCCCAAAATGACCGTAGGATCAGCCTTGGCAAAGTGGCGGGCCATTTCCACAAAAACCGGGTAGGCCATCGGGCCCCGATTGGTGAATTCGATCAGTTTGGCTCCCCCGGCGGCGCAAGCCGTGACGACCTCCACAGCCACATCAAGGTCATCGTGGTAGAATAGCGGCAGCAGGCCGGTAGCCAGCAGTTGGTTATAAACGTCGAGACGCATGACCTGAGCCATTGAAGAGTCCTTTCCTGTGGTTATCGGCTAATCCGCCCGGAACCGTCGCCGGACATGAGTTGTTCGACTTCGGCGACCGTCACCAGATTACTGTCGCCGGGAATGGTGTGTTTGAGACAGGCCGCGGCGGTGGCGAAGCGCAAGGCATAGACCGGTTCGTCCGGCTGGCGGCGCAGGCCGTAAATCAACCCGGCGGTAAAGGCGTCGCCCCCGCCGACCCGATCAATAATCGGCGTCAGATCATAGCTCGGCCCGGTGTAAAATTGGCCAGCCTGCCACAGCGCGGCCGACCAGGTATTATGACTGGCCGAATGAGAGTCACGGGCGGTGAAAGCGATAGTCGTCAGGTTGGGGCAGCGAGTCGCCAACTGCTCAGCGACGAGGCGGGTTTGCTCCCCTGCGTCACCGGCTGGATCAGGCGCTTTGATGCCAAACATCGTTTCGACCGTCTCCGGGTTGCCGATCACCATGTCGCCCATGGCGACCAGTTCGGGCATGACCTCGGCGGACGATTTGCCCCATTTCCAGAGCGCGTGCCGGTAGTTGAGATCGCAGGAAATGGTCAGGCCAAGGGATTGGGCGATGGTGATGGCTTCGCGGCAGGCTGCGGCCGCGTTGGGGGTGAGCGCCGGCGTAATGCCTGACCAATGAAACCAATCGGCGTCCGCAAAAACCGCTGGCCAATCGATCATCCCTGGTTCGAGCGCCGCAAAGCTGGAACCGGCCCGATCATAAATGACCTTACCGCCACGCTGTGCAGCCCCTTTTTCGACAAAATAGATGCCCAAACGGTCGCCGCCACGCAACACATAATCCGTGCCGACTTGGTGCTGGCGCAACATCCCCAGGCAAGCTTCAGCCAGATCGTTGTAAGGCAAACGCGTCACATATGCCGTGACCTCGCCAAAATGAGCTAGCGAGATAGCCACATTGGCTTCGGCTCCACCATAGATGATTTCAAAAGTACGCGCCTGAGTGAAGCGTTCGAAACCCGGCGGTCCCAGCCGCAGCATAATTTCACCAAAGGTTACAATTTTTTTCATTATAGCATCTTTCTAATGACCGGCATTCGCTCTTCTTTAACAAACTTGTTCGACTCGCTATGGCTGACATCTTTGAAGCTAATCGAGCACGGCAGGGCCAGAAAACAAAAAACGTCGAACACATGTACATTCGACGTTTTTAGCACCTCCGGAGGGACTCGAACCCCCAACCCTCAGTTCCGAAGACTGATGCTCTATCCATTGAGCTACGGAGGCAAAAACCTTACAGCCAATATTATAATTGGCCGGCAGCGGGAGTCAAAATGGACCGGCTGTTAGTGACCGACGTGGAGCAAATTCTTTTGAATCAGCAACCCGTGCGCCCGGCGAGCAACCTGCTGATCAGGGGCGCGATCCAGCACTTCTTGAATGGTTTTGCCGGTAACGGCCCAATTCAACCCCTTTTCCATATAAGTATGCAGCAGATATCCGCTGGGGCATTCGTACAGATCGTAGCTATTGACCCGCAAGGCGAAGCCGTGGCCTTCGATAATTCGCTTGCCTTCAAAAAACACTTTGTTGTCCTCAATCCCTATAATATTGCTTACTTCCTTGATGGCTTGTTTGATTGCATCAGCCGAGTCATCCTTTACGAAAATCATGCCCCTAGCTTGCTGAGAATTGGTCGGTATGGTCATGACCCAGTTTTCTCCTTATATAATTGATAGTCGATTTTTACGGCAAAACCGTTGTTGTTAAACGTTTTTTGTAGGTTTGAAACCAGAGCAAACTGCCTACCGCCCCCAATACGATCAGGAACGCTAAATTAAATATACTACAAAATGCCCCCATTGTTAAAGTGGTTTGCCAATATTGGGCAGGGTTTGTTATAACACTTTGCAAGAAACCCAGCTCACTAAATTCGGGGGGCAGTGTTTCCAAGTTCGTCACCAAAACGCCGGTTACCAGGCTGGCCAGAATTTGGCCAATTATTACGCCCAAGCCGGTCATGCCACCGGCAATGACGCCTCGCCCCAAATTGCTTTCCAGTTTCTCCGGTTGATCAAACCAACTGGCTAAGAAGCCAACCCCCAATCCTAGAAAGGGGACAATACACAACGTGCACAGGGGCGATAACAAGGCCAAGCTCATAACATACACAAACCCCAGGCCAGCCCCCAACAAGCCGGATCTAATCATGGTCGATCCTATTCATCAGCGTAGGTGGCGGGGATTTCTTCGACTTTCAGCAAATTGGTGCGCCCGGCGGTCCCGTAGGGTGTACCGGCCGTGATGACGATCAGATCGCCGGGGTCGGCCAAACCTTTACTAATAACTTGTTGAAAGGCCATGCTCACCATATGTTCAGTGCCTCTGATGAACTCCACCAACGCGCTTTCAACGCCCCAAGTCAAGGCCAACCGCCGTCGCGACTCCGGATAAGAGGACAAACCCAAGATCGGAATTTTAGGCCGGTAACAGGCTACCCGGCGAGCCGTTCCGCCCGTGGTGGTATGAATGATGATGGCTTTGGCGTGCAGCGACTCAGCGGCGATCTGGGCCACATAGGCGACGTTGGCGTCGATGCCATTAGGCGGGGGCAGCAGCGAGGGGCCGTCTAGCTCACCGTTGATCCAGGCTTGCTCGGCTTTCATGGCGATGCTGGACATCATCGCGATGGTTTGAGCCGGATATGCGCCGATAGCGGTTTCACCCGACAGCATCAGGGCATCGGTGCCGTCTAACACGGCGTTAGCCACATCGGTGGCTTCAGCCCGGGTGGGTTTGTGCATCTCAATCATCGACTCAAGCATTTGGGTGGCGGTGATGACCGGAATACTGGCCCGCCGGCAGGCGGCGATAATTCGTTTTTGGGCAATAGGCACTTCTTGAATACTCATCTCCAGGGCCAAATCACCCCGGGCCACCATCACGCCGTAAGCCTCTTTGACAATATTATCGATATCATCCAGCGCATTCTTACGCTCAATTTTAGCAATAACCGGAATTTTCGACTTCTTGGCCGCCAGCAGCGCGTTCAGCAAGCGGACATCATCGGCCGATTGCACGAAGGAGAGCGCCAGGAAATCAAACTCATGCTCAATGGCAAAATCCACATCGGCAAAATCTTTTTCGGTAATCGACGGTAAATTCACCCGCCGGCCCGGCAAGTTAAGGCCACGCCGGCTTGATAAATCACCTGGCTCGATGACGCGCCCCACGATATTACCGCTGGCTTCAATTTTGGCAACCTCAATTTCAATATTGCCGTCATCAAGTAAAAGCAGACTGCCGGGCACTACATCGTGCGCCAGGTCGGCATAGCTGATCGAGACTCGCTCATTGTTGCCCATCACCTCTTCGGGCGTCAACGTCAACTTCTGCCCCTCGTTGAGCGTGATGGAGCCGCCTTCTATTTCACCGACTCGAATCCGAGGACCGCGTAAATCCCCCATAATCGCAATGGGGATATTCATCTCTTTCCTAAGTTTCTTGATCAGGCCGATGGTTTCAATTAAATCTTCATGTTTGCCGTGGGAAAAATTAATCCTTACTACATCCAGACCGGCCAAAATCATTTGACGAAGCGTTTCTTCATTATTACTGGCCGGTCCGATGGTCGCCACAATTTTAGTACGTTTTTTGGGGCGAGTTCCGGTGATTTTTATCGACACGATAGCCTCCTGCTGTGTAGCTGATAACGATAGGTATGTTCTGATAGGTGCTTTAAATTGCGGGGCAGTTTAGTATAACACTAAGCTTTATGATTCGCAATGATAATTGGACCACCGCAATCATTGTCAACTTTGACGGACCTTCGTTTCCATGCTAGATTAGTAGACTGGCTTGATGAGTAAAGCCGCCTTATGGGGATAGTAAGGTTAACGTCGGTAGCATTAGGGCCCGACCAGCCACGGTTTGACGTTCCGGACATCGGCACGGCAAAGCCGGTCTTTGTTGTCACATCCCGTTAAGATTAAATAATATGGCAGGTTATGACCATCTTTAATAGAAATTCATTTTGGATTTACATACTTCTACTGGCGGTATCGCTGGCTTGCGCCACCAACACGCCGGTAGCCCAGCTAGCCACCGTCCGGGCCACGAGAACCCCGCTGCCAACATTTACCATCACCCCCCTACCACCAACCGCCACGACTGTACCTACTGACACGCCTATCCCCCTCATCAGCGACACCCCAACCGACACACCCTCCCCCATCCCAACTGACACGCCCATCCCAACCGATACCCTCATCCCTACCGATACGCCCCGGCCAACCAGCCCACCGGCAGCCGCCCCGCCGCCACCACCGCCAACCGATACCCCGGAACCGACCGCCGCCCCGGAACCGGCTGAGATCTCGCCGGTCGCCACCCCGACTAACACGGCTATCCCCGGTTCACCGCCGGGTAACTATCGCCCTAAAGAGATTGAGAAGAGGGCCAACTGTGCTCATTTGGGTGTTACCGGTTATGTCAGAGATGGCGACGACGACGATGATCCGCGTCTACCGGGGGTCACCATTCAGGTGACCGGCGACGAGGACGGCTTCCGAGGTCCCTTCTACGCCACCACCGACGGCAAGGGCGAGTACGGCATGGTCATTGGCGAGTTTGGCGCAATTCCGGACCGTGTAGAATTTATTGCTGAAGTGACCGGCGAAAATGTCAAAACGGAAGATCGACCTAAGTGGAGTTTTAACGATAACTGCAATGCCGATGATGCCCTACAGATTTTGGATATCATCTGGTCAAAAGTAAATTAGCCAATTGTATTTATTTAACAAATGAGGTGACTGGCACTTAGTCGCTATAATTGCAGCGTTGTATTCCGTTCAGCGCTCTCTATTGAGCAAAAGTGCCAGTCACCTGAATAACGACAACCAACTTATCAAGAATGCGGAGGATTTTATGAGCATCAAACCCGATACTTGGATCGAAAAAATGGCCCGCGAACACGGCATGATTGATCCATTCGAGTCGAGTCAGGTCAAATCAGGGGTTATCTCTTACGGCGTTTCATCGTACGGTTACGATATCCGAGTAGCCGACGAGTTCAAAATTTTCACCAACGTCAACAATACCGTGGTCGATCCCAAACAGTTCGACAATCGCTCCTTTGTCGAGTTCAAGGGCGACATTTGTACCATCCCGCCCAACTCTTTTGCCCTGGCCCGCACGGTCGAATACTTTCGTATTCCCCGCAGCGTGCTGACCTTATGCGTTGGCAAATCAACCTACGCCCGCTGTGGCATCATCGTCAATGTCACCCCTTTTGAGCCGGAGTGGGAGGGGTTTGTGACCATTGAGATTTCAAATACGACACCGCTGCCGGCGCGCATTTACGCCAACGAAGGTATCGCCCAGGTCATCTTCTTTGAGGCCGACGAGATATGCCGCACCTCTTATGCTGACAAAAAAGGGAAGTATCAAAAGCAATCGGGGATTACCTTACCCAAAGTCGATCAAACGACCGTTTGAACCGGTCGTTATTCATCGCGGAAAATAGCTTCGGCGTAGCGGAGCAGTTCGGCTCGGCGCTTATCCGGCGTTGCCTTTGAGTCTAGATAAAGCTCCAGCACCTGCTGGGGGGTTAACTCCTCGGCCGCGACGCCACCCAACCGATGCCGTTGGGCGCGGTCGATATCGCGCACCACGCTGGCCACAAAGCTGGCCGAACGCAGGGCTTGCCGGATCGGCTTGTCGTCCAAAATCGGCTCCTGGGCCTCGGTGGCTTTGATGATCACCCGGACCACCGCGCCGTCAACCCCGTGGTCATCCAGTTCGTCCAAAATCTGGGTCATCGGGTCGTCGGCCGTGGTCACATCGATGCGGATGGTAATGAACGGCCGGGCATCGACGGGTTGGAAGGCCCACTGGGCCCGCCCGCGCTCCAGTTCAACCAGCACAAATCCTTTGCGCTCGCCTTCTTCGCCAAAATCAATGCGCTCTAAACTGCCGGGGTAGACAATTGGAGGGTGCTGGCCCTGGTTCAGTTCCTGATGCTTGTGAATGTGCCCCAGCGCCACATAATCCCAGGCCGGATTAGCCAGTAGGCTCTTCAAGACCACAATATCCCGGCCAATCATCACACTCTGCTCGCTGCCCTGTTTGGCCTCGCCTACACTCACGTGGGCCGTCAGCACCGCCGGGATATCGGGCCGCTCCATCACTTCCGCCGCCAGATCGGTTAGATTTTTGTGCATAATTTCGTCCAAAGCAAAATCTAAATCGTCGAGCGTCATATTTTTATAAGCATCGTGGGCCAGTAGCCGGCTTCGCTGCGGATAGGGCACGGCGGCCACTTGCAGCGGCTGCCCCCGCCGGCAGGTAAGTTGATGAACCTCTTCGCGGTCGGCCACAATCACCCCCGGCACATCCAGCACCCCAAAAATGTCCAAACTGCTGGCGGCGCGGTCGGCCGTGGCCATGTCGTGGTTGCCGACCAGCAAAATCACCGGCACGTCATGATCGGCCAGGCGTTTGATCCGCCGCGAAAATTCACGCTGAAAGGTGGGATTGGGGCGCTGATTTTTGTAGGCATCGCCGGCGAAGATACACACATCAACCTCTTGCTCCAAAGCCAGGTCGATAGCCTGACTCATCCGGCGCAAAAAATCGACCACCCGGCTGTTCAAGCCCGATGCGACGTCGAGCCGGCCATAATTTTCCATGCCGATGTGGATATCGGCCAGATGCAATAATTTAATCGGCTGCGTCATCGGGGCTGCCCTGATCACTCTTTTTCTTCCGCTTTCGGCGCCGAGATTTACGCTCGACTTTGGGGTCAGGTTCGGGATCTGGACGGTCGTCCAGTAGGTTGAGCTCGCTAATCGGCAGTTCCACAAAGCCTTCTTCCTCTTCAAATTGAACCAGGACCGATTCGCTCAAAATGTTAAGACCTCGAACCGTGCCGATACCGTTGTTTTCGGGCGACCTGACCTGCGTGCCCATCTTGGGCATCGCCTCGCGCATCGCCGAGTATTGCTCATTCTCATAGGCCAGGCAGCACAGCAGCCGGCCACACACGCCGGATATTTCGGCCGGAGCCAAAGGCAGCCCTTGATTTTTGGCCATCTTAATCGACACCGGATGGAACTCGGTCAGCCAGCTAGAACAGCACAACCGCCGCCCGCACCGCCCATAGCCGTCCAGAATTTTGGTCTCATCCCGCGCGCCGACCTGCTTCATCTCAATGCGGGTGCTGAACTGCTTGGTTAAACCTTTAACCAAATCTCTAAAATCAACCCGCTGCTCGGACGTAAAAGAGAAGACCAGCCGCGATCCGTCAAAATTGTAATCGGCCTTAATCACCCGAATGGGCATCTCCAGTTCTTTAACCAGCACATCGCATTTATCCAATGCATCATCTTCTTCAGTACGATACCGCTCCATCTCAATCAGGTCGATGGGGGTGGCTCTCCGCAACACGCGCTTGAGGGGGCCTTTGAGTTCGCTTTTGGGCACCTCGTGGACGGGCTGAACCACCACGCCCATCTCCACCCCGCGCGATGTTTCAACAATGACGCGCACTTCAAGCTCTAAATCCTCAACGTCGTTGGGATCAAAGTAGTAAATTTTGGTTACTGGTCTAAACCGAATACCAACAATAAGAGGCATATTTGTTATCTTCTTCCTATAATAAAATTACTTCAAATATCCGCATAACGCGGCAGGTGCAGCAGCACTACCTCTAAGTTCAACCGGGGATTAACATTCCGATCCAGGTTTTGATACGCCTTTTGCAGCCTGACCACCATCTCTTTGGCCTGAGCCAAACTGCTGCGGCGGGCAATGGGCTGTAACTTATTTTGCCAATCGAGATTGATAACTTTGGTCTGGCCGCCGCTCAAAAGCAGCAGTAAATCTCGCCAGAGGATCAGCCATAAAACCAACGCTTCTTTCAAAGCGGCCGTATCCCGACTCAGGTCAGAAGCATAGTCCAGCCGCTCGGCGCGATGCATCCGCAGTAGATCGAGCATATCCTCTAAAAATCGAGTCCGGCGCGCCAGAAATTCTTCATCGGTCAAGGCGTTGACCGCCCAGCCCAGCCGGCCGGCCGACAACTGTGTTAGCAGCTCAGCTTGCTCCGGCTCGGTTTGCCAATGGGATTGCAGCGCCGTTAGAATGACCTCGTTCGCCAGCGGCCTTAGTTTCAACATCTGGCAGCGAGACACGATCGTCGGCAGCAGCGACCCCGGCTCGACCGCGGTCAAAATTAACACCACCTGCGACGCCGGCTCCTCCAGGGTTTTGAGCAATGCGTTAGCCGCGCCGGTGGTGGCTCGCTCAAAATTACACAACAACGCCACCCGATACCGGCCTTCCACCGGCGACAACGACAGTTCGCGCTGAAGCTCCCGGATCTGGTCGATTTTGAGCGGCTGATCCTCATCGAAAATACGAATATCAGGATGGTTGCCGCTGACCATTTTTCGACAGGAGGGACAGCGACCACAGGGCCGTTGCTCAGCCGTGCAGTTCAAATACTGGGCCCAAAAACGGGCCAGCGTACTTTTGCCAATGTTAGGCGGACCGGTCAGCAATAGCGATTGAGCCACCCGACCCACCTGCTCTTGCTGCTTAAACAGCTCGATAGCCCAACGATGGCCCACCACGTGAACTTTGAAATCCGGCGTTGTCTCCATATAACGTATTATTTTACCATAATCCGGCCAAACGCCCAATAAAAATTAAAGACATTCTAACCTGGCATTGGACACCAATCCCATTCAATGCTATCATGCCCAACCTGTATGAAAAACGATGGAAATGCGCAAAAACACATTGCCGCCGGTATGGGAATAATCCTGGCGGTAATTTTCATCATAGCCTGCAACGCGACGGAGCCGTCAGGCGAAACGCGAGTTGTTGAACTGCGTAGCTCGATTGAACCGGCCGAGCCGCCACCAACGCTGACCTCGCCCGATACGCCGGCTCCGGCCACAACAGCGGTGGCCCAGGTTAATCGGTCGGTGGTGGCTACGCTAACCCAATTACCGCCGACGGCCACACCTAACTCAACCGCCGCGCCGTCGGTCTCGCCACCCTCCCCTGTTCAGGTGACCGAAACAACCCTCAACCTGCCCACTTACCCTTTCAAAGATTTTCTGGTGGAGCAAATCGATCCGGTCTACAACATGCCGGCTTACTACTTCAACCGAGCCGAGTATGACGCGGCCGCGCCCCAACCGACGCCGATCGACTATACCGGCGTTGTCTTAGAGAACCCCTATCTGCGGCTGACGTTTCTGCCGGAACTGGGCGGCCGGCTTTACAGCGCCTACCTCAAATCCACCGGCCAGGAGATCTTTTACCACAATCCGGTCGTCAAACCCTCGCGCTATGGGGTGCTTCAGCCTTATGAGGCCAACTGGTGGCTGGCTACCGGCGGGATGGAGTGGGCCTATCCTACCCAGGAGCACGGCTATCGCTTCGGTGTACCCTGGGATTACGAGGTCGCTCAAACCGACAGCGGAGCGACTATCACCCTCAGCGACATCGCCCCCGACCGGGTCGGCTTGACCGTCAAAGTTACCCTACCCGCCAATAAAGCATTCTTCATTGTGGAGCCTACTGTGGTGAACAACGGCCTCGAGACTGTTCCGATCCAATTGTGGACCAACGCCGCCTTGACCCTGGGCAGCGCATCGATGTCGCCCGATACGCAGTTTATCATGCCCGGCCAGGCCATCACCGTCCACAGTCGCGGTGAGGCCGGCTGGAGCGTTCCGGGCGAACGCCAGCCAGCGTCCTGGCCGCAAGTTGGCGATACCGACCTGAGCCACTACAATGAGTGGGCCAATTATCTGGGCTTTTTTGTACCTAACCAACAAGCGTCTTTTTTTGGCGCTTACAACCCCGATACCCAGATGGGCCTAGTGCGTCTCCCTCCGGCCGGGTCGGGCAGCTACAAGCTCTTTGCCTTCGGCCGCGATTTTCCTGACCGGAGCTACACCGACGACAACTCTCAGTACTTTGAAATTTGGGGCGGCGCCAATGCCGGGTTCTGGCCTGAGGATGATCTGCCCGTGGCGGCGGGCGATACGCTGGGCTGGCAGGAAACCTGGTGGCCGCTGGCTCAACTGGGCGGCCTAACCTGGGCCACCGGACGCGTCGCCATCCACCTGGCCGCCACCGGCGAGACCCATACGCTGACGGCACTCGTCTCGCAGCCGACCACCGGTACACTTGAAGTCATGGCCGGAGACGCCATGCTCCTGAGTGAACCTTTTACCGCGGAACCGGCCGCGCCCAAGCAGTGGACCATCCCGGCAGCGGAAGTCCCTGTGACGATTCAATTTAAAGATGAGGGTGGTAACACCCTGCTAGCATATTAATCTGGTGTAATGATTCAGGTGACTGGCACTTTTGCTCAAATAGAGAATGCTAAGTGGAAAATAAGGCTGCAACTACCACAGTTCAGTGCCAGTCACCTGGTCTAATGAATAAACATAATCTGGTTAAGAAAAATGGCTGAACAGTTTGCTTTTCAATGTCAACATTGCGGCACGTCTTACAACCACCCCCAGGCCAACTGCCCCTATTGCGGTGAGCCTCAACCCTTTACCCAAGCCCAGTTGGAAATGTATGCGGCCGCACAGCAGGCGTATGACGATCAGGTCGAGGAACCGCTCGACGACGACTATTATGACGACGACCCTTACGCGGCTCACGATTACGACCCCGCTCATCTGCCTTATGAAGAGACCCATTACCAGGACAACTATCTGCCTGAAGAAGAGCCCTATCCCGATGAGATGTACGCCCAGCCCGACCATTTCGATCACGAGACCCAGTATGTCGATGATTACGCCGATGATCCCTATCTGGCCCATGACGAAGCTTATCACGAACCGGCTTATTATAATGAAGCCGCTTATCAGGGTGAAACGGTGTATGCCGACGCCCCGAATCAGGGCTATACCCGCGATTATCAACAATACACGCAAGGGGGGTATCAGCCGGCGGTCGAGCCGGCGGCCCCGGTGGCAACAACCGAGCCGCGGCGCTTCACCTGGCGACGCGCCGGGCTGGGATGTTTGGGCATCCTGGTCTGTATCGGGCTGTTTTACGGCGGGCTGGGTCTACTGGCCGTCCGCGAAGGGTTACAGGAGCGAGCCGTCCTGGTTCAGGATGAAGCCGATGACCATTACCAAAAGGGGC
>JAGRCC010000110.1 GCA_020433785.1 Anaerolineae bacterium | reverse complement strand
AGAAATGATGATGCGTGTTGATCAGGCCGGGCAAAATAGCTAGTCCCTTGGCATCAATAATCTGGTCGGCTTCATCGGGCAATTCATCAGCCGGCCCAATTTGTTCGATCACATTGTCACGGACAAAGATGCCGCCCCCGTGTATCTGACGGCGGCGATCATCCATTGTAATTACAACATCGGCATTTTTAACCAAAAGAGTTCCCATTGGATATCTCCTTAGCTTTCAGTTTCAGAGGAAGGGAGGGTATTTCCTTTAGTTAAAGAGTCCTTTAAGGTTGTAAGGAATGGAATATTCTGATACTGGTCAGGCTGTACGGCCGCCCAATCAACCCCGTGGGGTTGGGGATAGGGCGTGCGGGTGTCGATCACCTCGTCCGGGGTGATGATCCAGTTCAAGGGCGAGTCATGGGCCACCATCACCACCCGCTCATTGTCGACAAGTTGCAGGGAATGGACCGTGGTGACAATGGGGGTATCGGCTGTTACCAGCCCGATCTCTCGAAAGATACCCAATTCCAGGTCGGCAAATCCACCACCTTTACCGGTGCGCCCGCCGTTACGGGTTACCGCCACACAGCCGACCACTACCAAATCATAAGGTTGCATCTCATGGAAGTTGACCTTACGGCCATGCTCGACCGCCCCGGCCGAGTCAGCGACCATCTCAAATGGAATACCCCGGTTTTGTAAATCAACCGGGTCCAATTCAACAAAGGGAAAATCTTTAACCAGTTCGGGGACGGGCATATACAGTAGCTTGCCTTGTTGCAGGGCGCGCAGTCTTACCGGAATTTGGGGCGGGTCGGGATTTGATTTGACCACTTTAGCTTGCTGCCAAATCGGCAGCTCGGCCAGCCGTTGGGCGGCTTGTTCTGCCCCGACAAAGTTGGGGATGCGGCTCCACACCAAGCCAACCGCAGCTGCGCGCGTTTCAAGCAGGGACCAAATTTCCGATCTCAGCGTATCTTTATTGGGGTTGCGCCCGGACCACCGACCATGACTTGAAACAGAATTATCATCCATTATTTCCTCTCTCAATCTAATAATTCGTGATTCAATCCAAATTCTATCCTCCAGGCGAGTTTTCCCTGGAGCTGAACATTAAAAGTCTCTTAAGGCATGAAATTTGACAAGGCGGTTTTAGGTTGAGGTCTTGTTCGACAAGGTTGTATTGTTAGGGGTAGCACGAGCTTGGTGCTGGTTGTTGCCGGTATAACACCCACAAGGGGCCAGGCAGTGGCTATTGTCGAACTCAGGAGCGACTTTCTTGGTCAAGAAGTATAGTCTATGGGTGGCTTTGTGTAAAGGGCCACTTATCACTAGAATAATGGTGCCACTTTATGGTATCTTAAGATCAAAAGTAACACTTCAGCCATCATGTCATTTCGAGCGACGAAGGAGCGAGAAATCCCCGGGAAGGGTATTTGCAACTGGGCGCTATAGGGATTTCTCCGCCTTCGGCTGCGAAATGACCTGCCTGAGCCGTTACGATCAAAACTAGAGGTGATCGTGTCTACCCTGCCCTTACCGACCGTATTGACGACGCTGCCTCTCGACCAAGCTTCGGTTGTGCCGCTCTACCAGCAGCTTTACGAGGGATTACGTCAGGCCATTTTGGTCGGGCAACTGTCATCGGGGATGAAGTTACCCTCCACTCGCTTTCTTTCGACCCACTTAAAGGTCTCCCGCAATACGGTTTTGAATGCCTTCGCTCAACTAACCGCCGAAGGTTATCTGGAAAGCAAGCATGGCTCCGGCACCTACGTGGCCCAGGCCCTACCCGATGAGATGTTATCGATATCAACAGCCGCCCCCACACTGCTGCCGGCTCGATCTCAGCAAGGCCGGCAGCCCTCGCAGCGTGGAGCCAAGCTGCTGGCTATGACCCAGCACATGCCTGAAGCCTCCATATCGCTCCACCCTGGCAAGCTGCGCGCCTTTCGGGAAGGCATACCGGCCCTCGATGTTTTCCCCCGCAAAGTTTGGGAGCGGTTGCTGGCCCGGCAAGCGCGTCGATCATCGTTCGATCTGCTCAATTATGGCGATTGCCAACCGCTAAGCGAAGCCATTGCCGGCTATTTGGGCACAGCCCGGGGGGTGCGATGTACATCAGACCAAGTTATTGTCGTGGCCGGCTCACAACAGGGCATCAATTTGGTCGCCAAGGTGCTGCTTGATCCGGGTGACGCCGCCTGGGTTGAGGACCCCGGTTATCCCGGCGCTTATGGCGGCCTGTTGGGAGTTGGCGCGCGAACCATACCGGTGCCTGTCGATCAAGAGGGGCTGATTGTTAGCGCCGGTATCACAAGCTGTCCTGAAGCCCGGCTAGCCTTTGTCACGCCTTCGCATCAATTTCCACTGGGCATGACGATGAGCCTGAAACGACGGCTGGAACTGTTAGAGTGGGCCAGCCAGACTGATGCTTGGGTGCTTGAGGATGATTATGACAGCGAATACCGTTATACCGGCCGGCCGCTGGCCGCTTTACAGGGGATTGATCGAGAGAACCGGGTTATCTATCTAGGGACATTTAGTAAAGTGATGTTTCCGGCCTTACGCCTGGGCTACCTGGTGGCGCCGCCCGATTTGGTGGAGACCTTTCGCGCCGCCCGTAAGTTTGCCGTTCAACATCCGCCGCTGCTGGAGCAACTGGCCCTGGCCGACTTCATCAGCGAGGGGCATTTTGTGCGCCATATTCGGCGCATGCGGGCGCTGTACGCCGACCGCCAGGCCGTTCTGGTGGAGATAGCCCGGCGTGAACTAACCGGATTAGTGGCGGTTGAACCGGCCGAGTCCGGCATGCATCTGTTAGGTTGGCTGCCCGACGGCGTAGACGATTTAACCGCATCGCAGCAGGCGGCGGCCCATGAGGTTGATGCCGCGCCGCTGTCCGCCTACAGTATCGAAGCGGTCCAACCCGGCGCGCTGCTGCTGGGCTATGCGGGCATCGATGAGGCCGAGATTGAGGCCGGGGTACACCGGCTGATCCGGGCGTTACAGTCAGTATGACCAGACCTGACAGGGTTTGTTCCATATTTTGCGATTAGAAGGACTTTCAAACAAACCGTTGTTATCAACACCATAAGTTTTGGATGATGACAATATTATGCTATCACTCAACCACTTGCCCGATAGTCAGCCAGAACCTCGTCAATCATTCGGCGAGCGTTCTGTACCCCGACAGGGTTACTATTCAAGTAGTAGGGAATAAAGATTACCGCTTGGGAGAGTGCTTGGCCGCGACCTCGTAGCCAGGTGGCATGATCAACGCCTAAAACTGAGCGAAATGTTGCTCGACTTTCACCCGAAAACAAAGCCCAAGCTGTTATCAAATCACAAGCCGGATCGCCAACCCCCAATCCACCAAAATCAATGACAGCCCTCAACTGACCATTTTCAAACAGAAGATTTCCTGGAAGCAAGTCTCCATGAAACCACACCGGAGAACCGCCCCAAGCCGGGACTTCTAGGGCCGTTTCCCATATGGCAATGGCCGTTTCAGAATCAATCATGCCATTCATGGCGGCTATGGCATCACGAGTACCTCTATCTCGCGTGGCTAAAGGAGCGCCCCGTAATTTATGCTCAATCGCATCTGGCCCATCAGTGCTATCGATACCTTGCAGAGCCAATATAAATTCTGCCAAATCAACTGCCGCTTGAATTGGATCGGCTATTTGCTCCAAAGTCGCATTCCGGCCTTTAAGCCATTTATAAATCGACCATTCCCAGGGGTATCCTTCTCCCGGCTGTCCTTTTTCAAGTGGCATCGGAATCGTAAGGGGTAAAAGTGGGGCTAGCCTGGGCATCCATTTGTGCTCTTTTTCAACTTGTCCTATGGCCCAATCAATACGAGGCAGGCGCACAGCCAGATCATCACCAAGACGGTATAGGGCATTATCAGTTCCGGCTGAGGGTACCGGTACAATGGGAAGGTCTGCCCACTGCGGAAATTGGGCTGATAGTAACCGCCGAACAAGTGATTCGTTGGTTTCTATTTCATTCTCATGCATTTTAACCGCAGTCATTTATACCTTTACTGTCGTGCGCTATGTTGAAGCCCAGCTGCCTAACCGCTGAGTATCTGGAAAAGAATTCGGACATCTTTACATCAGCGTTTTCATTAGAAATGATTAGGCCCATACAATACCGTGTTTATGGAACACAATGGCCGAGCCTGGTAATAAATGGAGGTGAAGAACATAGAAGCGAGGTCGAAAAACGAAGTGGCCTTAACTATACCCTATCCTATAGTTTTTAAGTAACCTAAGTTGCTATACTGAAAACAGAATGAAAACGAAACTTTTGGGCCTGTCATTCCCGCATGCTTCCCCGCCTACGCGAGGACAAGCTTAGCGGGAATCTATCTTTGTAGCCC
>JAGRCC010000109.1 GCA_020433785.1 Anaerolineae bacterium | reverse complement strand
GTCAACGCCATCGAGTCGCTCAGCAATATCGACGTGTTGTGTACGGACAAAACCGGCACGCTGACGGCCAACCGGCTGCAATTTAATGCCTTGTACCCGCTCAACGGCGCCCCGGCCGAGACGATCGAAAGTCAATTGGGCGATTTTGTCCGCAGCGCCGCCACAACCAACAAAACCAGCGAAGCGATTATGGCCGGCCTCCCCGGACAGCCGCGAGCGACTGCCGATGAGATTCCCTTCGCTTCGGCCCGCAAGTGGAGCGCCCTGGCCTTTGATCAGCCGGAGCGGCGCGGCGTCTATGTGCTGGGCGCGGTTGAGATGCTGCAAAGATATTTACCGCCGGCCGCTGCTGCCGGCACCTCAACCCTATCGCGACAGGTGCAAACTTGGTCCGATCAGGGGCTGCGGGTGCTGCTGTTTGCCTACAATCCCCAAGTTACAACGCTGCATAACGGGCAGGCCGAGCCGAAACTACCGTCGCTCACGCCATTGGCCGTGGTCAGCTTAAGCGATGAGCTGCGCCCCCAAACCAAAGAAACGATCACCGCTTTCAAGCAATTGGGCGTGGAACTCAAAGTCATTTCCGGCGACAACCCGCAGACCGTGGCCGCGTTAGCTAAACAGGTTGGTTTTCCGCCCGACGTCAAGCTGGTTTCCGGCCCGCAGTTGGCCGAGATGTCCCCGGCCGAATTTGCTCAGACCGCCGACGAAGTTTCGATCTTTGGCCGGATTTCGCCGGAGCAAAAGGAGAAATTGGTCGATGCGCTGCTGCGCCAAGGCAAACGGGTGGCGATGATGGGCGACGGGGTTAATGACGTGCTATCGCTTAAAAAAGCCTCGCTGGGGATTGCCATGGAGAGTGGCAGCAGCGCCACGCGGAACGTGGCCGATATGATTCTATTGAAGGACTCTTTCGCCGCCCTCCGCCCGGCTTTCAACGAGGGCCGGCGGATTATCGGCGGGATGTCGAGCGCGCTCTTCTTGTTTCTGGCTCGCGTAACCAGCACCACCCTGATTATCATCGCTGTCACGATGACCGGCATCAGTTTCCCGTTCGATCCGGCCCAGGTGGCTTTAACCACCTTTACGGTTGGTATCCCGGCCTTCTTTCTAACGCTGTGGGCCAGACCGCAAGTATTACGGCGCGATATTCTGTCGCTGGTAGCGCGATTCGTCTTTCCGGTGTCGATTCTGAATATGCTCTTTGGCGTGGCAATCTACGCCTGGGATTATTTCCGGGCTTTGGAAGGTCTGAGCCAGCCCGACATCCCGGAGCGGGCCAAATTTATGTTTGAGTCGTATACCGGCGTTGCCTTTGGCACTGAAGAATTCGGCAGCGCCGCCGCGACCATCGCCGCGCAGGGCAGCCTGTCGATTTTCATCTCCTGCACGGCTTTTTTACTGATTTTATTCTTAGAGCCGCCCTTCCCCTTCTTTTTGGGTTGGCGCCGAAACGTCAGTTCCGACAAGCGTCCTGCCTTACTAGCCTTGGGTCTATTTATTCTGTTTCAGATCATTTACTTTGAACCGTTGTTGGGATCCTATTTTGGCATCCTCCATAAACCCAGCGGGACCTATTTTGGCATTTTGGGTCTGGTCGTGGTTTGGTTTTTTCTCATCCGCACCGTTTGGCGGGCGCAGATATTTGAACGCTTCTTGGGTTTGGATAAAGACTCGCCCGGTTAATCACCGGCGGGACTATCCGGCGTTATCGCCGCCAAAAAATCCGCTTCCGATTTAAGATGCTGTTTTAACGCCTTCACCGAGGGCGCGTTGGTCGCCCGCTCCAGCCAAAACAAATCGAGCGCCGCCTCAATCATCTCACTGTGGAGGGGATACGAATTGGCCCCTTTTTTGTAGGTCAGGTAGGCCACGATGGCCTCGGCCTCTTCCCGGGCAAAGATCGACAGCCGCCAGCGAGCATAATCGTAAAACGTAGCGGCTCCATACCGTCTGGGGTTGACGAGGGCCGATTTACCGGTCTTACGGGCGAAAATACCGGCCCGAGTGGGAATATGGATCTCTTGGTCGCTGAAGCCGTGGGTTAGAGTTAAGAGGGGGTCGGCTGTTTTGAGTTCATCCTGCAAATCGGCGATGAGATAAGCCGGCAGAAAGAAACGCAGCCCGGCCTGGGAGAAAAAACTAAGCGCCTCATACTGAGCATCGAGCAGGGCCGGCTCGATCTGCTGCCAATCGGTCCGGCCCTGAAAATGTTGAATCACATCATACGGTTCGCAGCCATCAAAGCTGCCTTGAAGAAAATTGTCTCCCGGATAGATGTTGGGGCTAAATGCGTCGTAGATTTTTTGGATAACTTGCTGTTTGTCGCTTATATTGGACTCCTGTAAAAGGAGCGTCAAAGTTTACTTTGACCCTACCGTCAATGACAAAGCAAGCTTTGTCGCTCCGCTACATTTTCGGGGTCAGATTTGGAGCGTCAAAGTTTACTTTGACCCTACCGTCGATGACAAAGCAAGCTTGTCGCTCCGCTACATTTTCGGGGTCTAGTTGACCGTAACCTGATCGAACACCTCGGTTTTGTTCCCATCCAAATCTTCTACAATGAAGCCGACGATATATGGACCGGCGGCGGCGTCGAGTTCCTGCCAGGTAAACGGTTGGTCGCTGAAGGTCAGCGTGTCGCCTTGCTGCTGAACCGACTGCGTCACATTACCCTGTTGATCCAAATCGAGCCACTCTTCCAATACCGTAAACGTGTCGCCCACCTGTGGAATGATTTCACGCGGCGCGCCGGTGCCGTTTTCGCCGGTGAAGCCGAAAACCTGACGCATCACGCCATCATTGAAATACAAACGCGCGTAACGGGTTTCGCTACCGTCGGCATAGGTGTACAGGCCATCGACGCTGTAAGTTGCTTCTTCAAACGTCGCCCCGTAGCTTTGTGGCTTGAACCGGGCCACCACAGAATTAGCGCCGTCGTTTATGGCAAAGACAATCGGCTCCCACTCAAATTCCATAGTGAATGTGTTCTGCTGGCTCCAGACCGGATAGTAAACACCGTCCACTTCGCGGGTTTCGCTGCTCTCCAGATAATCCGAGTCAGCTAGAAAAATCGAATTGCCGGTTTGGTCCAGAAAACCAACGAATAGGTAAACGTAACCCACATTTTCGCCCGTAATATCGGCGCTGAGCAGCACCGGCTGGCCTGGGGCGGCCACGTTACTGGATAGGGTCAGGGGCGAGACCTGAATGGGGCCGGCGCCCGGCGCTCGAGCGCTGGAACTACTTTCCGGAATAGCGACCGTGTTAGTGGCCGGATCAAAGGGGCGGCCGGTGTAATGATAGGCCAGGAAATCGTCCCACAGCGACTCGGTGGCAAAACGGCGGGCGATGGCGGTGTAAGATTGAGGGCCGGTGACCGGGGTCTGATAAAGCTGCGAGTTGGGGAAGTAAATTGAAACGCCGGTCGATCCCGGCTTTTTAGGACCGTGTTTTTCGGCAATAACCGCCCGATCGAGCGCCGCCAGCACCTGATCGGCCGGCTGAGCTAAGGCCGGGCTGCGGCCTTCGCGTTTGAGCAGCTCAACAAAGTTGCCCAAATCGATATATGAAGGGGGAATGTTGCTGCCGAAGACACTGGTAAACGATTGGGCATACGTGCGGGCCTGAGCCACGATCCGCTGATCGACATCTTGCAAGGCGTACGAAAAATCGTTAACGCTGCTCACCAGCGCCGGAATGGCGGCCAGGTCCACCGCCGTTAGCGTGATATTTTGTTCTAACTGCCGCGCCAACTGATCGGCGGAGGGCGCGCCGCCCCCACCCAGCAGGCCGAACAATCCGCCCATCGGCGAACCCCGGCCGACGAATTCGGCCCGGGCCTGGTCGTCAACAATCCGTTGGTCGTCTTGAATGTAACTTTGCACAATCAATTGACTTAGCCCGGCCCCGTCGATGTTGGGATTGGCTTTCAATGCTTGCAAAAAGCCGGTGTAGGCCCACCCCAGCGACGGTTCCACCTCCTGCGAGGCGACGGCATAGCGACTGTGCGGCGCCAGGGCGCTAAAAACTTCCAGATGGCCCATCAGGCAAGCATCCATCCCGATCAGTTCGAACTTATCCATCCCGGTGCGCGCCTGAATCTCACCCAGCGCGTCGTCCAGTTCCATCAGATAGAATTGATTGCCCAGCGCCGCCGCCAACGGGATTGAGGGGTCGCCGCGACCGCCCGGATCGGGATCGCTCCAACCGCCGGGCCAGCCCATCCCGTGGTCCGACATAATTAACACATATTTGTCAGCCGGGAAGTTATCCACGGCCCAGGTTACAAAATCAACCAGGGTAGCGCCGTCGGCCATATTGACTTCGCCCAAATCGGCCAATTCTTTCGAAGCTATCCGCTGCAAGTTGTTATCTTGAGTCACATAAAAGCGTTTGGCCGTGGCCCAATTGCCGTCGCCCTGATAACCGGCCCGGAAGCGGTCGATCTGAGCCACAATTTGCACCTGGTCGCTAGATCCAACGCGCTCAGCTTCGTTGAGATCGACATAAATGTCTTGTTCCAAAATTTGGTCGTCCGCATCCTGATACAACATCACCAGCCAGGTTTGGCCATCAGCCGAGGCCGCCGGCGGGGTGAATGGCTGAACGTTGACGGTAGGTAAACTCTGAGGCGTGGGCGCGGCCGCAACGCGGGTCGCTGTGGGCCGCTCAACAGCCACAGCCCCTTGGTCTTGCGGAAAACTGCTGCCGGAATCGCCCGAACCACCAAACAACCACATCAATGGCAGGCCACATAGCACCACAATCACCAGTAGGATGATCAACGGCAGAGAAAGCCGCATCCCGCCGCCGGGCAGCGATCCGCCCGGAGAAGACGGGGGTCTAACGCCGCCGCCCGATCCGCCGAAGCCCCCACCGGACCCACCGTAGCTGCCCCCACTTGAACCGGAGGGCCGCTGCCGCTGCGGCGCGTCGGCGCGTTGGCGTGGGCCGCCGTCGTCCGGCCCGCCGCGCCGCCGTCGCCCCGCGCGGATCGTTTCCTTGTCGCCATCACCCGAGCTAGCCAGCAGCCAGGGCGCAGCGACCGGGGCGGCTGAAACCGCCCTAAACGTTAGTAGCGAAAGGACAACCTCCAACATCGAGGCCGATATCTCATCAAATTTACCGTGCTGCTTCATCATTTCTCCTCATCAAGAAAGATAGGGCATTGTTCATATGAAAGGGTTTATACGTGTTTAGTGAATTTGTGCCGTGCGGGCCGTTTCAAATAAAATGACGGGCCATTTTATCCCAAAGGATGGTAAAGCGCCAGGCTAACTCCCCAACCCCTTATTTCTTTAACTCGATAAACGCTGCGTGAGCCTGCATTGTAACCGGAGAGCATCTGCTTTGACAAATGAATTACTCAGACTTGTGCGGCCGGCCCACCAGCAAACTGGCGATAGCTAAACTAAAGGGAATCACGGCGCACAGGGTCAGCGCCAGATTATAGCTGCCCAACCCATCACGGGCGATACCGAGCGGCATTGGACCGAGCGCGGCCCCCACAATGAGGATGGTGGTCCCCACGCCGGTGATGCTGCCCAAATATTTACGCCCAAAATAGTTGGCCCAGCCCACGCCGTGGGCCGTACTCATTAAACCCATCGTTGCGCCTAGAACCACGCCGTAAAGCAGCGAAAATACCACCCCGTGCAGATATTGGGCCATAAACAGCGAGGTGGTTTGCAGCAGCAGCGCCGTGGCCATCAATATACGCACCGACAGGCGGTCGGCCAGAACACCGCTGCCTAAATTGACCAACGCGGTCGTTACGGCGATGGGCAAGTAAACCCAGGCGGCCATGGTGGCGTCGAGACCGTTGTCGGTGAAGATACTAACCATATGAAAGAACAAACCGGTCGACAGCATGGCAATGGCGGCCAAACCTAAGCCCAATACCCAAAAGCTCACCGTGCGCCGCGCTTCGGGCAAGGTCCAATGGTCTTCATTGGCCATAGTCGGGCGGGCGGTATCGGCTGATGGCGTCGCCATCAGGCCATCCGGCTGCAAGCCGTACAATTCCGGCTGGTCGCGCACCAACAGCAAAACCAGCGGCGCAAAGCCTGCCGCCAGCACCAGCCCCAACAGCATATAGGTGGTGCGCCAGCCGTAGAGCGGAATGAGCCAGTTGATGATGCCCGGAATGGCCCCCAAGCCCACCAGCGAGACCAGCAGCCCCGATAAACCGACCATCGCCCCCCGGCGCTGCACCCACCACTGATTGATGACGTTATTGCTGACCAACCCCAAACTCCCCTGGCCCAACATCCTGATAAAGATAAAGCCCAAACCGAGCGTGACCGCATTGCTGACAAATCCCATATAAATACAGGCCAGGCCAAACAGCAGCGTAATTAAGACCATCACCAGCCGTGGCCCGCGCCGGTCGATTTGCCGGCCGACCAACGGCAGCACAAAACTGCCCACCAAGGTGCCGATGGTGTACAAGGTACTGACCAGGCCCCGGCTCAGGCCCAAATCGGTAATGAAATGCTCAATGAAGATCGAAACGGCGTACGTTTGGCCGGGCGACGTCATAATCATGCCCAGCGTGCCCATCAATAGAATAATCCACCCGTAGAAGATCGGCGATTGGTTAACCAGGCGGCTGTAACGAATAGTTGAGGCTTGTAGTTGAGACATGCGTTATCCTTTTTGGAAAGTAAATAATCCCGATCGCCACTCATCAGACCTGACAGGTTTTCAAACGGGCCTTAATGCGGCTAAATTCCCGAATAGCCCTGATTTTTCTGGGAACGGTAATCCCAAAAATCTGTCAGGTCTTGTGGCAACTGACGTGAAATAATAAAAGGGCGCAGCGAGCATGAGTCTGCTCGAACGCTGCGCCCTGGTTTGACCGTAGCTTTATTATAAGCCCACCGTCGAATTTTTCAATAAAAGCGGATAACATTGTAGGACAAACTTAAGTTTGTCCTATGGCCATCTTCTCACCGGGCCAAATACCGTTAACCGGCCGCCGCCTCCACAATGGCCACCTCTGCCTCCGTCAACCCGTACAGATCATACACCAACTGATTAATCCGGCTGTCCGCTGCCGCGATCTGGCGTTTGAGCATCGTTTGGGCCTGTGGCACCGCCGCCGCCGCTAATTGGCGGTGCAGTTCCAACATCTGCTCCACCAAATGCACCATTTGGTCGTGCTTGGCTTTGTCCGCAGGATTATCGAAGTCAATGAGGCGGACAGGGAAGTCATTTAGATATTGACCAAAAAAGCGCAAATAATTTTTTCCGCTTCCTTCCAATTCAGCACATACCTCTGACAAATAAAACTCCCCTAGTTTTGAATTTAAAATTCCCAACAAATATAAGTCATCGCCCGAAATAAAATATGTTGTATTTGTACTAAAATAGCCATCACGATCAAGGGTAAATCTACAATTGGTCGCAATATCAGGATAAATGATTTTTGGTTGATTAAATAAATCATAATAGTCGCAAGGACGTAACTCCCACCAATAATTTCCTTTATCCCACCGTTTCTCTAACTTATCTTGAAATTGTTTTAAGTATTTGAAAATAGCAGGATATTTTTCCTTAATCGGTACGCCAATATATGTCCAAATAAGATATTTGTCTTTGAAGTCAATTTCGTACCGCCGTACATCACGCCCTGCTAAGACCGGCTTGATGATTTCTGCACTCTCAGGGTTTTCACTTATTAACTTATCACGAATTGTTTTGTCTATAACAAACGCCTTATTAAAACCAGTTTTTATTCCAAAGAATGTCTTTCCTTGAATATAAATTTTTAATTGAACAGATATTTTCTGAATTCGTTCAACCAAATCTTGAGTATTTTGTCCAGAAAAAGACCATCCATTTGGTGATAGACTGGCGGTGGATAGATTGATAGCCTGTTTGTTTACTATTTCTATAAGCTGACTACCTTCTCGAATTATTCGGAATTCCTCTAAGGAAATTGGCTCTACGTATCGAAGTTTTACATCATTATTTGGCTGATTTGCACAAATTAAAATAATAGTACGTACAGTAGCATTCGCAAAGACTGGTAAGCCAGCAAAATCTATAACTTCCAGCACAGAATTATCTTTTACAAGAAATTCTCGTAAAGGTTGACCATATGCTGCCCGAAGCCATTTATTTGAGACGATCATTCCAAACAATCCTGTTGTTCTAAGCAGATTGAGACCCTTCTCAATAAAATTCACGTACAAATCAGCCGTTGATCTGAAAGTTTTATAGTGTGACTGAAAATATTCTTTGCTTTCACCTAATTCTTCCTGTCGAACATATGGTGGATTTCCAATCACCGCATCAAAGCCCCCCCAGCCAAAGATATCAGGGAATTCGGCTTCCCAATCGAAGGGATTGACGCGATACATCTCGTCTTCATCAAACATGGTCATCTGCATGGGGTTGGCGGCATAAAAATCGGATCCGATGAGCGAATTACCGCACTTGATGTTCGCGCCCAAGTCCGGTAGGACGCGCTGTTGAAACATTTCTAGCTGGGGGGCCACACTTTTTTCATCTTCCAGCACTTTCAGCAGCAGCGACAGCTTGGTCACTTCCACCGCTTGCGGATCGATATCGACGCCGAAGATGTGGGTCAACAAAATCTGTTTGCGCTCGTCGATGGTCAGTTGGTAGTTAATTGTCGCAGTCTGAGCCGCCGCAACCGGCGAATCGACCGGCGACGGGGCAACCGGCCCGGCCTCATAGATACGGGGCGGGCGCGTTTTGGCCCATCGTTCCGGCTCGTTAGCCATATACCAGTCCCGATACCAATCCAGCAGAAATTGGTACGCGCCCAGCAGAAACGAACCGGAGCCGCAGGCGGGATCGACCAGCCGTAGCGGCGGCTGGTCTTTGCTGCGCCCGCGCCCGCTGATCCGGTCGGGGGTTTGGTCCTCAAGCAACCGGCCCACGGTTTGGCGCACAATATAATTGACAATGTAGGTTGGCGTATAAAAAACGCCGCCCGCTTTCTTAACTTCCGGCTTGTCTTCCACAATGGCCCGGTGGCCGGAGGTTAAGCGGATCACCTTACCCAAAAATTGCTCGTATACTTGGCCCAAAATATCGGCGGGCAGCACCGAAAATTCGTAGGGGCTGTCGGGGTAATACAGATTTTTAAAAATATCTTGCAGCACCTTATCATCCAGGCGCAGGTGCGGCGTTAGCGTATCGGGCAGCCCCTCGCGCCCTTTTTCCACCTTAAAGTGAAACAAGCCGGAGTTATAACGGTCGTCGGCCCGTTGAAAAAGAACGTGCAGCCGATCGTAGACGTTGGCCCCGTTTTGCAGCGCCATCAACTGGCCGTAGGGTTCAATGCCCCGATCTTCGGCAATCCGTAAAAAGATAAGGCGGTCGATGGTGTGCTGTACCGCGAAATTAAGCTGTCGTTGGCTGAGGTGAGGGTTGCGCAAGGCCAAATTCCGGGCCAAAATGTCGCGCCAGCGCTCAATTTCTTGCAAAAAGGCGCTGTCAACTTCGGCGGTGCCGCGTTTTTTGTGGGTTGACTCGACATACTTGTCAAACGCGCCCCGGCGGATGGCTTCCGGGGAAAAAGTCTCGACCAGTTCGTCCCAGGCGCTCACATAACTATCAAAAGTAATATACTTGACCCGAGCGGTGGCGGCGCCGTCTCGTTTGTCGGGTTTAATCCGTCCGTCGTATATAGCCAGCTCTTCAAAGTCGGTCAGGATGCTCAGGGGCAGCTTGGCGCTCCAAGCGTAGCGGCGCAGTTGGTAGGCCGGGTGAATATCGTGTTTGATGTTGACCGAAGGCTTTTTGGCCTCTAAAAAAAACTTACGCACCCCGCCGATCCGAAAACTGTAGTCCGGCGCTTTGGTTGCGCCGCCCACTTTAATGGCATCCTCATGCACAACTTCTTTATAAGCCTCGGCGTAGCCTTTTTCGTTATCAACATCCCAACCCAGCAGCTTCAGCAGCGGATCGATAAACTCGCGCCGTACCTGGGTTTCATTGTATTTACCCTGCTTGTAATCGGTCAGGTTATAATGAAAACGTGCGACTAATTCGTGCAATTGCGCGGGAGCGGCCATCGGTTTCTCCTTGTGAAACGTCTCAGGTTCGATATGTTTATTGTAAACCCAATTATTTAAGGTGACAGTCACTTTTTGCGGCTACGATCCGAAGTGACTGTCACCTATTTCCGATATGTTTATTGTAAACCCAATTCACCTGCCCTGACAAGAGGCTAGGATGAATTTACGATTACTTATTCCCTCACCCCCCATTATTTCGAGGGAAAAATCCCCTATTTGGCCTCAAATGCGCTACCCAGGTCCGCCAATGCCCGTTTTGCCTTCAAAAAATCAACCTTTTTACATTTGACCCCTTTTTTTGCGACAAAAAAGCGACCGTTTTACGTTTGACCTCCTTTTTTGCGACAAAAAAGGGATAATTTTACGTTTGACCTCCTTTTTTGCGGCAAAAAAGCCACCATTTTACGTTTGACCTCCTTTTTTACGGCAAAAAAGCAACCATTTTGCGTTTGACCTCCTTTTTTACGGCAAAAAAGCCACCGTTTTGTTTAACTTCCTCTGAAAATAGCGATCTGGAGCGTCAAAGTTTACTTTGACCCCAACGTGGGTGACAAAGCAAGCTTTGTCGCTCCAATAAATTTTCATTCTCGCTGTCGTCTTGTTAGAGACTGCCGCCCTCCCTCGAAATTAGACAGGATTAACCTGATTTACCGAATGATGATCAATAAAATCGTGATAATCATGTCAATTCTGTCGATTATCGGGTCGATCTTCCGTCATCTTCACGTTTCCACGATTTAATGTTGTGCTGCCAAAAATTTTTGGCCGGCTGGACTCTAGTTAAAAAGTTAGATATACTGGAAAGCGTAGTTTACAAAATGAATACCATCTTCTTTCTACAACTTTCTTATTTCGCCAGGAGAAACCTCATGCTGACACTGAATTACGACACCAAAAGTGATTACACCGTTCGTTTGCCCAATCAGAACAAACGCTACGACATCTTTAGTACCGGCAAGGCCTTTGTAACCTACGATCAAACTCGCCCCATTGAAGATCAGCTCCCTTTTACCGTTTGGATCGCCGATTTGCTGCAAGAAGCCGCCATTTGCGAGCAGCAGAGCCGTGAAGGCGAAGAACAGCGGGCTGTGGCCTCGGAAGAAGTGAAAGAGGCCTATCAGCGTTTGCGCAAACTGGTGCGCATTATGCGCAAAACCCTCGACGCCACCTTTCCCGAAACCCCCACCAAAGCCAAAGGCTGGGGCTTCAAAGTTAAGCAGTCATCGGCCAAAATCACCCTACCGCAAACCCCGGAAGAGCATTTAAATGTAACGGATGCTTATATTGCCAAAGAGTTAAGCCGCCCGGAAGAACAACGCTTTACCAGCCCCAAATTAAATGAGGTAATCAATGTCCGCAACGCGATGGCCGAGAAATTGGCGCTGCGCGATGCCGGCCAAAACCAACGGGAAGTGGCCATTGTCCGGGCCAACGCCATTGCCGCTGAATTGTACGATCATCTGCAAGGTGCGGCCTCTTTCCTGATGAGCTTCCGCTACAAAAATGTTATTACCCCGGAACTGCAAAATTGGGGGTATGTGGTCGTTACCCGCCGCAGCGCCGGCCAAAACGGCGACGATAAAACCACCGACAACGGCTCGACCAACGGGACCGCTGCCAATGGAACCACCACCAACGGCGCTACCACCAACGGCTCTGCGGAAGGGACAGTAGATCCCCTGACGGACGATCTCCTGAACCCGTAACCGTTATCAGTTTGAGTTGGGAGGTTGAGTTTGAGTTATCAGTTGGGGTTGGAGTTATCAGTTGGAGTTTGAGTTATCAGTTGGGGTTGGAGTTATCAGTTGGCGTTGGAATTGGAGTTAAAAGCGCTTCTGATAGCCCAGTTCTCCAACCCAATCTCCCAACTCCAACTCAATCTCAAACGCTCAACTCCAACTCAATCTCAAAACTCAATCTCCCATCTCAAACTCTAAACTCAATCTCAATCTCAAACTCTAAACTCAATCTCCAACTCAATCTCCCAACTCAATCTCAATCTCCCAACTCAATCTCAATCTCCCAACTCAAACGTTGAGCATTCAGCCGGCCAGTTTGATTTGAAATTGAAATCATTTGTGGTTGAGCTTAAACGCCTCTCAGTCTTTTCTCAGCTTCCTCTTAAGTAATATTTAATTTCATTGGCTAAAATCAGACTTGAACTCGACCAACTCCATAAACTCTATCAACGCTACCAACTCTAATGGAGGATAGCATGTCTTTCTTTGTGAACCGAACCGTGCCTAATTGGGTGATAGCGACCACCGCCGTCGTGATCATGCTAGGTTTAATGTCGATACTGCCGCCTGAGCCGGCTCAGGCCCAAACGCCGGCCGAAAGTGACGCGCCGGTCGAAGGGGAGCGCCCGTTTCAACTGCCCTTTGCCGATCCGTCCAGTCTCGACACCTGGATGATGGCCCAGCCGTACGGCAACACCACCGGCGCGTATCGGCAGCGGTTTACGACCTATGGGGCGTCCGGCGGCATCCACTTTGGCGTCGATCTGTCCGCGCCGTGCGGCACACCTGTGGTGGCCATGGCCGACGGCGTGGTCTTTGCCGTCGATGGGCCGTTTGGCTCGCCGCCCCACAATTTGACCATCGACTATCCTCAATTTGGCTACGCCTCGATGTATGGCCACCTGCTGGAAGCGCCCAATTTACAACCGGGCGAATTGGTTGAACAGGGGCAGGTGGTGGCCTACACCGGCGACTCGGCCGAGACCTGTTACGGCCGGCCGCACCTCCACCTGGAAATTCGCGACCTGACCCACGTCCAAAAATTTAATCCGGCCACTTTGGTCGAGGCCAATTGGGATGATCTGGCGTTGAGCGGCCCATCGGGGCGCGATTTCGCCCGCGACCTGACCGATCCGCGTAAATGGCAGTCGTTGTATGATCAGCCCGGCGCGCGCACCGGCGGCCCCATTGTTAATGACTTCGATTATCCTTGGCCGTTCGATTGGGAACAGCGATCCATCAATTCGGTCATTCCGGCCAGT
>JAGRCC010001041.1 GCA_020433785.1 Anaerolineae bacterium | reverse complement strand
GCTTCCAGCAGCGGAATATTCGACTGGCCCATAATCCGCAAATTGATGGTAAAGGCCCCGGTCAACACTAAAATAGAGGCCAGCAGGCCGTTGATATTCAGCCGGGTGTGGATGACGCCGGTGGCTACGCCGGCCAACGCGCCGCCGATAAAAGCCGCCGGCAGCGATAGATAGGCGCTCCACCCGGCAATAATCATGGCCGAAGCGATGGCCGCGCCCAGCGGGAAACTGCCGTCGATGGTCAAGTCGGGAAAGTCGAGAATGCGGAAGGTTAAGTAGACGCCAATCGCCACCGCACCATAACCCAACCCCTGTGCTACCGCCCCCAGCCAAATGTTCCATGAGGCCGCGCCCAACTGCTCAATCAAGGGCTGGTGGAACACCATCGCCAATAAAGCGATTAGCGCCAGCACGCTCCACGGGATCCACCGTGACCAGCGCTGTTCGGCCGGTTGGGGGATGATTTCTTCTTTGCCGGTGGTGGGGCCGCCTGGCCCGGTTTTGGTGTTTTCCACGGTGACGGTCGTTTCTCTAATAACCAAGATGAGGCGGTTAGTAGGATACCCTACTCTGCTAATTTGTCAATAGGGTTTGTGGAGTTTCAGCAATTCTCAGTATGATCAGACCTGACAGGGTTTGTCCAAAATTTTGCGGCCAAAATGGCTTTCGAGCGAAAAATTATCAACAATATGACTGAATTTACGAAAACCTGTCAGGTCTGGCTCACCGGCCTTAACTTCACGACACAGGGCAGCAACTTGACTATAAATGGGGCCGGCAGTTCACAATTTAGGCATTGTGCGCTATCCTTAAATATATTAACCAACATTCCTTTTAGAACTAGAGACAGGAGCTTAACATGTCAATCGATTACAAACTTCACCCCTACAGTTTTGCCGGCGGCGACGACTACCGGGCCAGAGTGGAATATAACAAAGTTGTCGATCTGGATTTTGTCATCAAGGCAATGGAGGTACACAATCCGGGTTTTGGCCCGTCGATCATGGTCGCCGTGTTTAAGGAGTTTCTGACGACGCTGATATATCTGTTATTACAGGGCTATAAAATAGTTACCCCCTTTGCCGTTTTTAGCTTGACCATCAAAGGCACCTTTACCTCGCCTGACGATCACTTTGACCACCAGCGTCACCGGCTGGAAATCACCGTCGCCCCCGGCGACCCGCTTAAGAACGGCTTTAAGGGGGAAGCCACCGCCCGCAAACGGCCCTTGAAGCTGCCCTATCCGACCATTAGCCGTTGTACCAATCTGGCCGATCCGGACCTGGAGAGTTCGCTGACCCCCGGCCGCATGGCCGACCTGCGCGGCTATAACCTCAAATTTGACCAGAAAGACCCCAGCCAAGGTATTTTTCTAACCCCGGTCAGCCACCCGGACAGTCTGGACCCGCTCGGTCCGCCGATCCGGGTCGAGGATATCGGGCACAACAAGGGCCGCAAGCTGGTCTTTGTGGCCCCGGCCGATTTACCGCCGGGGTTGTACCGCTTAGAAGTTCGCGCCCGCTTTGGCCGGCACAGCCTGCGCAGCGGCCACTTGAGTAACGTTCTGACTGTGGTTTAGAACCCGCGTTCAAAGTGACTGGTATGAAGGGTTCAGGCTTAAAATTCAACCACGAATTGCACGAATTACACGAAGAAAGGATAAAAATTGGTAAAAATTCGTGTAATTCGTGGTTAAGAAACCTCGAACTGCGTAAGTTCCATTTTTATCAAGATTTGTGGTTATCTTTGAGTATCTGTGCTTATCTGGGGACCGTTGAATGCCCTCCAACCACTTGACTACCTTGCTCAAATCTAACTCTTCACCCGACCATTTTGATTTGAACTTGAAATCATTTTGGTTTTAACTCTGAATCATTTTTGGTTTAGCTTAGAATCATTTTTGTTCTAACTTAAACCAGGTGGGGTGCGGCCGGTCAATCGCTCGTTTGACGCTGTCAATTTGGTGTTTGACGGTGTCCATGGACCGGATCCACGCCGTGCAGCGGGAGAATGACAACGAGCGCCATTCAGTTATGGGGCGAGATAGAAACACTGAATCACTGAGGGAAATGAGCACACTGAAGTCTCTCCGCACCGGATGCGTCTCAAATTAACCTTTAGTGGAACCGAAGGGCTAAAGCTAGTGTTCAGTGACATCATTCTTTTCAGTGGTTCAGTGTTTCAACGTGCGGGTTGCCCCAATTCTGAAGGATACCCATTGATAGCTATCACAGGACCGGTTCTTTGGGGGACAACCCATCCGGATCATTGAAGACCGCGCCCGGCGGCGGTACAATGGGACCTTGCAGCAAGGGATCAGCGGTGGCCTGCATCCAGCGATTTAATCGCCCGCGCAGTTCATCGAGCACCTCGGCCATCGTGGGATCATCGGCCAAATTATGGGCTTCGGTCGGGTCGAACATGAGATCGTAAAGTTGCTCTTCAGCCACAGCTCGGTGATCGAACCCATAGGCCAGCCACACATCTTTGCTGAGGCTATCGTCAATATTCGGCAGTACCGGCCGGTGGCGGTGATCGTAGCGCCGGATATATTTCCAGCGCTGGGTACGGACCGCCCGCTGCGGTTCGTAGGCGGCGTGGTAGTTGACCTCGCCAAATATGGCCTCGTTAATTTCAGCAACCTCGTTGCGGATGAGAGGCAGCATGGATTGACCCTGTAACCACGGGGGCGGTTCAATGGCCAGCCACTCACACAGAGTCGGAAACAGGTCAACCTGAGATACCATCGCGTCGAGTACCCGACCGCCGTTGAACCCGTCGGGACCGCGCATAATCAGCATCACGCCGAGACCGTGATCGGTCAGGGTGGTCTTCATCCCCGGAAAAGCCGGCCCGTGGTCGGTGGTGCAGATGACCAGAGTGCTGTCGGCCAGCCCCGCCGATTGCAAGGCAGTCAAGATAGCGCCCATGCCTTGATCTAAAAGGCGGGCGCTGGCTTTATAGCGGGTCATATCCAGCCGCGTGGCCGGGGTGTCCGGCAACGTGGGCGGGACCAGCGTATAAGCCGGGCTATCTGTGGCTGCCGGTTCCGGGAATTCGCGGTGCGTTTCAAAGAAGCCCACCGACAGAAAAAAGGGTTGTTGGGGCGCATGGGTGAGAAAATCGACCGCCTTGTTTACAACGTCTTGATGGAAGGTTTCACTACGCGGCCCCCACCACGGCTCGTCCGGCCACGCGTCATAGCCGATGGCGGCTGTATCTGCGGCAATATGCTGGATACCCACCAGAGCCGAGTAGTACCCC
>JAGRCC010001040.1 GCA_020433785.1 Anaerolineae bacterium | reverse complement strand
ACGACTTTGAAGATTTGGCCGAAGGCCTCTATGCTGTAGCCCTGCGCAACCACAGCGCTTTTCCCCATGTCGGTACCCGACTGCTGAATGACATTCTAGATGAAAGTGATGAGTAACCGTTGACAGCGAATTGAGGCTTCAAGGTTTACAATCCTTAAAAAGTCGGGTAAACTCAATATTTGAAGGCAAGTGCAAAAACCCCAAGAATGACAGACCCATAGCCCTAGTTTGCCCCATCATTCCCAATGAAGATTTGATGGCTATTAGAGTTAAAACGACCTAAGTATTATTGATCAACAAACAAACCGACCAACTAACAAATCAACCAACTAACCAACTATCTATCTATCTAACTATCTATCTATCTATCTATCTATCCAAACCATATCTAACTAGGAATGGAACAATGCGACTTAATCTGAATATTCATCCCGAAGTACAAACCGCCCTCGCTGAGAATAGTGCCGTAGTCGCCCTGGAGTCGACGTTGATTACCCACGGCTTCCCTGCCCCGGACAATTTGAAAATTGCCCAGGCCATTGAAGCGACAGTGCGCCAACAAGGCGCAGTGCCGGCCACAATTGCCCTTTTAGAAGGCCAAATTCACGTGGGGCTGACCTTAGACCAGTTAGAGTACTTGGGGACAACCTCGACCGTTCGCAAATGCTCCCGGCGTGATCTACCCATCGCCGTGGCTCGGCGAGAAAATGGCTCGACCACAGTTGCCGCCACCATGATTATCGCCCGCAGCGCCGGGATCAAACTATTTGCCACAGGGGGGATCGGTGGCGTGCATCGCGGTCAGCCGTTCGATGAATCGGCCGATTTGCGCGAGCTGTCTCAAACGGCGGTGACGGTAGTATGCGCCGGGGCAAAAGCCATCTTAGATTTATCGTTAACCCTGGAAGTGCTGGAAACGCGCGGTGTGCCGGTTATCGGCTACCAGACCGACGAACTGCCGGCCTTCTATTCTCGCCAAAGCGGGCTTATGCTCGATATGCGGGTCGATACGCCTCAAGAAATGGCCCGATTGATCAAAGTACACGATGAAATGGAAATTGAGAGCGGTTTGTTAGTGACCGTACCCGTACCGGCAAAAGACGAATGGCCGGCGGCTGAAGCGCAACTGGTCATCGATCGGGCTATTGCCGATGCAGCCGTCAACGGCGTGGTTGGCAAAGCCGTAACGCCCTACTTGCTGGAACGAGTTAGCGACCTGTCCGGCCAGCAAAGTAAAAAAGCCAACATAGCGCTGTTATTAAATAACGCCCAAGTGGCCGCTCAAATCGCCCAAGCCCTGGTGGCGTAACCACCGACGAGAAACATATGCCCCAAAAAATTATTATTGACACCGATCCGGGCGTCGATGATGCCATGGCCATCCTTTTTGCCCTTAAAGCGCCCGAACTTGAACTGGTTGGCCTAACCACCATCTACGGCAATGTCCACACCGATCTGGCCACCCAAAATGCGCTACGATTGCTTGAGGTGGCCGGCCGGCCCGATATTCCGGTTGCTCACGGGGCCAACTTACCGCTGGTCCTGCCTTTTGACCACCCCGCGGCCCAAGTTCACGGGGCCGACGGCTTTGGCAACACCAACCAACCGCCGCCGCATGGGAAACCCATCGACCCCTCGGCGGCGCAGTTCATTGTTGAAACGGTGATGGCTCATCCGGGTCAGGTTACCCTGGTGCCAATTGGCCCGCTGACGAATCTGGCTTTGGCCTTGGCTTTGGAGCCTCGGCTGGTCGGGGCCGTGGCCGGAGTCGTTTTGATGGGCGGTGCAGCCTTGGTTAATGGCAACGTTACCCCGGCGGCTGAGGCCAACATCTACAAAGACCCGCATGCCGCCGATGTCGTTTTTACCGCCGGCTGGCCGCTGACGATGGTTGGCCTGGACGTGACCACCAAAACTGTTATGACGCCGGATGATATCGCCGGCCTCAAATCCGCTGGCACCAAAGCGACCGACTTTATTGAAGCGATCAGCCATTTCTATATGGCTTATTACCGGCAGGCATTTCATGGTCTGCACGGGATGCACCTCCATGATCCGTCGGCTGTGGCCTATGTGATCGATCCCTCGCTATTTACCACGCTGCCGACCCCTATCCGCGTCATTACCGATGGGATCGCCGCCGGACTGACCTTCGCGGATCGCCGCCAGCAATGGGAAATTCCCAACGGCTGGACCGATCAACCCCCAACCAACATCTGCATCGATGTCGATTCCCCCCGGCTGCTGAACCTTTACCGGACCTACATGACGCGGCCCGATTAGCCGACCGCTGACCCATGACTGCCGACCGCCGTGAGCGTGAGCCTCAAGCGCCAAAACAAATAGCGTTTGTAACGTTTTCTCTGATTATCGATGATCTGATTTTCCCTGATCAGACGACTGCCCTGGGGCTATTGGGCGGCGGCGGACCGCAAACGGCCTTTGGCATGCGACTGTGGGCCGATAGTGTGGGGCTAGTGAGCGGCGTGGGCGACGATCTGCCCGAGAGCGCGCTGGCCTGGCTGTATCAAACCGGGATCGATACCCAAGGCTTGCTCTATACCCCGGACTGCCCGACGCCTCGCGCCTGGCAGCACCTTGCCGCAGACGGTCACCGCGTCCAGCAGTGGCGCGTACCGGGCCAGGTCATTGGCCGGCAGCTAAGGCGGAGTCTGGCTCATCTGCCGCCGGCTTATCGACAGGCCTGTGGCTTTCATTTGGGGGTTCACCCCGAAGATCCCGATCTTGACTTCATTCGCGCCTTGCGCGAGTTGGGCGCTGTGGTCAGTGTAGAACCTTTCCGCGAAACCCATCGCCCCTTGAGTGACGCCGAACTGCGATCACTGCTTTCCGCCGGGCAGATTTTCTCGCCCAACCAGATCGAGGCCGAAAGCCTGGTCGGACCCGGCACACCGGATCAACTCATCCGGCGGCTGGTCGAGGCCGGAGCAAGCATTGTCGCTCTGCGGCAAGGCCCCACCGGCGCGCTGGTTCATCACGCCCAATCCGGCGAGACCTGCCACATCCCCGCCATTGAGACCAACGTCGTTGATGTCACCGGCGCGGGCAACGCCTTTTGCGGCGGTTTTTTAGTCGGTTGGGTTCAAACGGGCAATTTGCGGACGGCGGGGCTGTACGGCGCGGTCGCGGCCAGCTTCTTGGTCGAGCAGGTAGGGCTGCCGGACTGGAGCACGGAGACATTTGCTGAAGCGCGTCGACGCCTGGCCTATCTAACTTCTCTAAGTTCGACCAGACTACTGTGAAAACAAGGGTGTCTTCTACGGAAACCGATGCCAAAGCAGCGACAGCGTCACCGCGGCAATCACAAAGATAGCTCCCAGTATCGAGAAGAGGACGCTAATTTCTAATGATTCCTTTTGCAGCACGATCTGAGTCGGCAAGTTGAGAAACACGTTCAGTAACTGATCCGCGTTTTCGGCTCGGAAATAGGTGCCGCCGGTCATATCGGCCACGGCCCGCAGCGTGGTTTCATCGATGACGACAAACCGCCGAAAATTGCCGCCCCCCCCGCCGCCAAAGCCACCGCCAAAACCGCCGAACCGGCCACTAAAGGTATCGCTGCCAATCTGCTGCTGCGAGCAGATCATCTGGCCAGGGTCCGACGTGCCGAAGCCAATCGTGTAAACCCGAATGCCGCGATCGGCGGCTTGTTTAGCGGCGTCGAGCGGATTGGGGCCCTGGCTGTTCGCTCCGTCGGTCAGCAAAACGATAATATCCGGTTGGTACACTTTTTCTTCCACCGGCGTCTCATCCGCTTCAACTTCGAGAATGTAGTCGCTGGGCGCGACCGCCGGATTGATGGCGGCAATGGCGTCGATCGATTTAAGGGTAGCGCTGCCGATGGTGGTGCCTAACGAGGTGGTAAAACTTCGGATCGCCGTTTGCAGCTGATCCTTGTCCCGAGTCGGCGACACCACGATCTCGGCGAATCCGGCAAAGGCCACAATGCCAATTTGCGTGCCGGCCGGTTGATCTTCAATAAAGGCTAAGGCGGCGTCCTGAGCCACAGTTAGACGGTTGGGAAAAACATCGGTGGCGCACATGCTGCGCGAAGTATCAAGGGCGAGGATGATGGTTGTCCGGCTGAGCGGCACCTCGACCGCGGCGACGGGGCGAGCCAGGGCGGCGATGAGGCTGGTCAGTCCCAGCAAAAAGAGGGCGAACGGCAGGTGTCGCCGCCAGCGCGACCATTTCGGCAGCGCCTCACGCACCAGCGACAGACTGGGATATCGGACCGCATACCGGTTGCGGCGTTTTAGCAGCCCGATATAAACCGCGATAATCAGCGGGATGAGTAAGAGCAACAGTAAAAACCACGGCCACAGTAGATCCATAATCGTTCGACTCTATACTAAGCGATGAATCTTAAGCGAGAGTGAGTAGCCGGTCCATCAAATGATCGACTATAACTCCATGGTTTCAACTCGACCCCTCTGCCATGCCGCTTGCAACTGCCGGTTGACCGGTACGTTATTCAGGAATGAGGCCCGCATTTCAGGGTCGTCGATCTTGGTCGCCGTTCGCTTGAGGACATTCGCGGCCAATTGTAACACCACCTTGGCCCGGCTATCCTCACAGGCTTGAAAAACAGAACAACACTCATCCAACGTATTGAGCGGAAGGGGCAGACCGGCCCCGCCGGTGGGCTCGATTTCGCGCCAAACCGCATCGGCCAGGGCCAGGGCGGCCTCGCGCTTGCCTTGGGCCAGGTAAACTTTGGCTTGTTTGGCTTGCGTGGTCAACCGCATATGCGGCACATCATCATTGAGCGCCTTTGCTTCATCGAGCGTTAATTCCGCCTCGGTCAGCCGCCCGACGCGTAATTGAAAATCGCCCCAATAAAGCAACGAAAACCTTAAACTGAAGTTCACTTTCAAAGCTTTTTGAGCGGCAATAGACGCTCGATACTGTTTTTCGGCGGGTTCCGTTTGATCGAGCCGATCCAAGATGAGGGCGTACAATGAAAGGGTGTTGGCCTCATACGTTTTATAGCCTTGCTGCCGGTAAAAATCCAAACTTTTTAGGGTGTGCTCTCGGGCCTGCTCATAAGCGCCCAACAGCACATAGGTTTCAGCCAGATTATTGTGCGCATCGCCTAACTTTGCCCGATTATTTATTTGCCGGTACAAACTTAACGCCTGGCGATCACAGATGAGGGCCGGTCCGAGATTGTAGGCTTCCGCATAGGCCGGCGCCAGGCGGCTGTACACCAAAGCCTGACCGGG
>JAGRCC010000108.1 GCA_020433785.1 Anaerolineae bacterium | reverse complement strand
GCCCGATACTTTAAAATAAGCTAACAAATATGAAATCACTCGAAACGATAGTTTCTCAACTAAAGGTAGTCAAGGTGGACGAAAGTTCAATACCCAGTAGTCGGGGACAATTGTCCCTATTTCAAATTCCTATAACAAACATAATAACCTAACCCCGGGGGAGCCTGCTATGCCTACCTCCGGGGAATCTAACCGGAGGTGTATCATGGAGCAGGTCCTACTTGAAGATGCGCTCACACGAATGCGCGAAGCCCTCGAGATTAATGACCTCATAACGGCCTCTTCTATTATTGAGGCCCTTCGCCCGGCTGACCAAGCCGAGATTTTTTCTGACTTAAACGATTTTCAACAAGCTCAATTGCTGCCCACGATTAACCCTGCCGATGCGGCGGACATTATCGAAGAGCTATACGATCCTGAAGCAGCGGAATTGGCGGTGCAGTTACCGCTGACGACGCTGGTGCGGATTGTCAACGAGATGGAACCGGATGAAGCCGCCGATTTGCTCGATGACCTGGACCCGGTTCAGGCCGACGCCGTGCTGGCCCAACTTGAAGCCGCTCACCGGATTAAGTCGCTCATCCAATATTCGGATGATACGGCGGGCGGGTTGATGACCACGGCCTTTGTGGCGCTACAGCGCCGGATGACCACCGGACAAGCCATCGAGGCCATCCGTACCTGGCATCCCGATGAGGAGACCATCTACTATCTGTTTGTCACCGACCGGCTCAAACGGCTGGTGGGCGTGGTCAATCTGCGCCAGTTGATTGTGTCGCCACCGAGTACGCCGATTGCCAAAATTATGGACGATGATGTTATCTCAGTCCCGGTCGATACCGACCAGGAAGATTGCGCCGACTTGATGCAGCGGTACGATTTGCTGGCTCTGCCTGTGGTCGATGACCAGCAGCATTTATTGGGCATCATCACCATTGATGATCTGGTCGATGTTATCCAAAGCGAGGCCAGCGAGGACATCCAGCGCTTGGGTGGGGCCGAGCCGTTAGACCGGGCTTATCTGGACACCAGCATTTTGGCCATTACCCGCAAACGGATCGGCTGGCTGCTGCTGCTCTTTTTTACAGCCACGCTGACCGGCTGGGTGATGGACTCATTTCAAGCCCAACTACAAGCGATGGTGGCTCTGGCTATCTTCATCCCTATGCTCATCGGCACCGGTGGGAACGCGGGTTCCCAAACGACCGCCACCATCATCCGCGCCTTAGCCGTGGGCGATGTGGGGCTGCGCGACGCCTGGCGAGTATGGCTGCACGAAATGGGTATCGGCCTGATCCTGGGCATTGGCATGGGGGTCATCGGCTATTTTTTATCACTGGTTTGGGTGGGCGACTCTAGGTTATCACTGACGGTCGCCGTTTCGGTGTTGTGCATCGTCTTATGGGCTACAGGGGCCGGCTCGCTGCTGCCGCTGCTGGCCACCAAGTTCGGCATCGACCCCACCGTTGTTTCCGGGCCGGTTATGAGTACCCTCGTCGATGCCACCGGCTTATTCATCTATTTCAACATCGCCCGCCTCGTCTTGGGCGTGTAACCAGACGGAGACTAGAGATTAGAGATTGGAGACTGGAGATTTGGTCTTCATTCTCCAATCTCCAGTCTCAAATTACCAATCTCCTTAACCCTCATTCTCCATTCTCCATTCTTTATTCTCCATTCTCAATTCTACATTCCCTATGGTATAATGCCGCCACTTTGAAGAAATCACTCGATGCCCTGATTCTATTTGCCTTGGTGATTGCCAGGGTTCGGATCGATACGCTGGCCGATGGCGTGCTGCCGTTCCGGCACGAAGATGTGCAGCAGTTGGTCGGTGGTTGGTGGCCGGCTTGGAGCCTGCAATTATTGGCCCACCCCGAAACCGATCCGGTCAGTATGATGCTGATTGTGACCGCTTTTGGGCTGCTGGGCCTCTACCTGATCATCGATTTCCTGGGCAGCGAGCGGCAAGCCCGCCTGGTTCATCTGCTAAAACTAACGCTTGTCTATGCCATCATTGTGCTGTTGGTCTTCGGCAAAACCTGGCTGCTGATCAACCTACGCCAGTTGCGCGGCCCGGTCAGCTACGCTCACGACGGCGGTGTCATCCAAACCGAAATTACCGTCGGCTACTTCCTCGACGGCTTGAACCCCTACGTCGAAGATTACGTCGATACGCCGATGGCCGAATGGGGCTACGCAGA
>JAGRCC010001039.1 GCA_020433785.1 Anaerolineae bacterium | reverse complement strand
TGGTAGCTCATCTTGCCGGTAAAAACCAGCGTTTGGCCATCACGCGGGACATCCATTGGCTTAAAATAGTCCAGATCGACGCCATTAGGTAAAACCTCAAACCGCTCTGCACTGCGAACAGTTGAATAACTGACCAAGGCATCGCGGTCTTTGGGCGACGTGACCAGAACTCGCGGGTAGCGGCTGAGCAAGCCGGCCTCGTAGCGACGGGTTCGGGCTAAATCTAAGCGGGCCATGAGCCGACTTTTCCAATTTGGCCCGGCTGCACAGGTATGCTCAAACAGTAACGTGATCGAGTCGACCGAATCAAAAATAATCGGCGTCCCGTTTACGGCCGAACTTAATTCTGAACCGCGCAAATGCTCGATATGAACCACATCGAATTTGGCGGTTTGTTGGGTTTTTCGAATGAGTTCGGCCATTTCGGGCGAGCGCGAATAGGCGGCTTGCAGCGGTAAGCCACTGGGCACGGCCCAGGCGGCATTCCACAGGGTGCGCCAGCGCGGCAGCGGCACGGTTTCTACCGACCGGCACCATTGGTTAAGTGTCTCAAGACTGGCTGTATCCTCGCCTGGAGGAACTAAGGCCAGTAAGGTAATGTCATGGCCCAATTTAGCCAGGTATTTAATGAGGTTGTAAGGACGTACCCGGATAGGTGAGGGAATATAGGGGCTAATGAAAAGTACGCGCAATGGCGCCATTGATACCTCCGCTAAAACGGCTAAAATGATGTTAGTTACACCGATTTAGTGTACGTCAGAAGCCTTGGAGGGAGCGCAGAAAAAAATTGGATTTCGGTTAGAATTATTGTGGGCCTACCGGTTCAAGGGTGAGCGCCTTTGAACGACATCGGCGACCAGGCCGTTGCTACATTTTCCGGCCAATCAGTTACGACGCGATTTGCTGCAACAACCCCTGCGTGGCAAAGACGCGCAAGGTTTGCTTAACATCATCAATGACATCGTGATCGGTCGCAATGACGAATCTTGAACGGAGAATTTCTTCCATATCAGCCAAAGAATGCTGCCCGTCGCACAGTTTCCAAATTAATCGAGCGGTAGGGTTCAGAACGTGAACCTTCTCTTGTTCCAGACTGTAAATAAGGGTCTCATGGCCAATATCTTTGACCATGATATTCGATTTACGGATTGGCCTTAAAACCTTAATAACCATGTCCCCTCCTCGACCGTGAGCTAATAATTATCTTTAAGCCAACCTATTTATCTCTAATTTTAATAATGGTGGATAAAATGGGTCTAAGAAATCTCTTTGAACTTGGTTAGAATTGCTCACAACCGATTTAAGGTTAGGTATCAGCCCAATGCCAACAAGATAGTGACGGCGTTGGTTCTTCCACTACAACGGCCCCAACATAACCCGCAGCCGGATCTACAGTGGTAATTGACCACAACTCGGCCAATTGGCGATTATCCTTGATGCTTAAGAGTTTGGCCGGTTCCCCTGGCGTTAACGACACATCAAAATCGGCCAAAGGGCAGCTCAGGCCTTGGCCGATGGCTTTAATATAAGCTTCTTTACGCGTCCAACAATTGAAAAACCCTAATGATTTCTGACTGAGCGGCAGGGCCGTGTAGGCCTGGTATTCCACTTTGGAAAAAAAGCGTCTGGCAATCGAGTCCATATCGTCAATGACGCGAACCTGTTCAAGATCGACGCCGACGTGACGTTCTTGGGTCACAGCCACCAAGGCCAAACCGTGAGAGTGGGAGAGGTTAAAGTGAAGCGCTCCGCCGTTACCCCCCGTCAATTCCGGCTTTCCCTGAGGACCATAACGAAACCTTAGGCTTTGGGGAGTAACGGTCAAATAACGGCTTAAAATCAGTCTCAGCCTGGCTCGAGCGGCAATAAAATGCTGGCGGTCGCGCTCGAATACAAACCGATTAGCTCGGGCTTGTTCGTCTTTGGCCAGCAACGTCTCCAACCGGCTTAGGGTTATAGGCTGAAGTTCCAGTGAGGCGCACCAAACGTGAACCTGGCCGCCTTCGAGTTTGAGCTGAGTTGGCGGAGGCGGCCAGGTGGACAATAAGACGGTCAAGCCACTTGCTCCTTAATAGCCTCAGACCGATGTTAACTGAGGCAGATTTGAAACAAGCATATTCTGCTGAAAACTTTGTGATAGGCAAATTTGTTCGGAAATGGTTTGGGCCAGTTGCAGAGCAAATACGCCATCACTCCCCGGTACAGCGCACGGATTTTTACCTGAGACACAATCCACAAAATGCCGGAGTTCCAATAACAGTGGCTCAACCATCGGCACGTGAATCTTTTCAATAATGCTCTCTTGCCGATATTTACCGGCATTGTGGTTACCCACATACTCCGGAAAGGTTCGGCGATGGATCAAGAGGGTTTTGCCAAGTAAGTCAGCCTCAATATAGGCGCCGGCGGCAATCACTTCTATCGAACGAACCTTTTGCTCGGTTACGCGTGAGGCAAATAGCGTGGAAACAGGGCCACCAATAAACGAGAAATTGGCCACGGCATGGTCAACAGCTTTGGTGGAGATGGATCGTCCCCAGGCATTGAGACTTTCAAAATTTCTGCCCAGTAGATTTATCACCAAATCGAGATCATGAATCATCAAATCGCGAATAACGTCAACATCGGTATTGCTGGTGTCAAAGGGGCTTAAACGCTTAATATTAACCGCGATTAGAGGCTGATCTTTGATGACGTTTTTGAGCTCCAGAAAAACAGGATTAAACCGCTCGATGTGCCCGACTTGCAATATTTTGCCGTTCTGCTCGGCTAATTTCACCAATTTATCGCCCTGGTCAATATTTTCGGTAATCGGTTTTTCAACCAATACGTGAACATTTTTGGCCAGGGCCTCGGCGGCCAGCTTGTAGTGTGACGGGGTGGTGGTGACGATGCTAACCGCATCGACCTGATCTAACAACTGCCGATAATCTTGAAAGTATTGGGTCCCATATTCGGTCGCTACTGCCTGACCTCGGTCGGCGTTGAGGTCAGCCGCGCCGACCAATTCAACGTTACGCAAACCGGAGTAAACGCGGCAGTGACGCTCGCCCATTATACCCACACCAATAACACCAACTTTGATATGATTCACAGATTTATTCCTCCTCTAAAAATCTAGTTCAAAATGCTTGTCACTTGATTGACCAATTAGATTTATCAGTGCTTAGGGGTCCGTAGGGATAATTATTAAATTTCTGACTCCAAAACAAGATACGGATTAATGTAGCGCTTTATCATGTGTAAAAAGTTTGATATAGCTTTGAAAAAAGTTAGATTCTTCTAATTTAAGCATTTTTAACATTTCAAAGGTGTTTCTAATTTTTTTGTTAAAATACCCGAAAACCAGGTCACTTTGACTCTCAAAAATAAAATTTAATATGATTATTTTTAGTTTTCTAACCAATTTCCCATGAAACTCTTAGATTGCATATAGATTCCTGTGTTAAAGTCATCAGCAGATAAAAATGCGTCAAATACCCTATTTCAAGAATAAAATAGGGCTATTTACAATCCACCTATTTCTTCGCGTCATTCACAAATTAAGCTTTACCAGATTAGCCACAAGTTTATTCCCCAACCACTGCCAGGGTAAGAATGAATGTGAAGCTGCTTGCATATTAACAATAATGCACCAACCCCGCGGTATTCAGCTGGCTTAACACTGTCGTTGAACAACTCACTAACACGTGCTTTATTAGTACCTGTATAGCGACGAATGCAGTCTGGCGGTGAAGGAATATACTATTCGTAACCCACCCCTTTTACACGTAATCCACATCAGCAGTCATATTCCTCTTAGATTTTTAATTGAATTAATCTTTTATAAGTAACTGTAACCGGAACTTAGAGAAGTTAAATATGAATAAGCTTCGCTTTTGGATGATAGCTCTTATTTTATGGTTAATCTTTATTTTCAATATTGAGCGTATTAACGCCCCCTTCGACATCAGGTCCTACACCTATGTCTTTGTTGCTTTTGCCGCCGTAATTGCGCTGACTGTTCCCAAAACAAGACGAATATCTTATTTAGCTTTATTACTTATTCCAGTGCCGGGGTTTCTGTTGTATAAAGCTTTAGGTGGCGGACACAACTTGTGGGGGCCGGCCTTACCGCTAACCGTAACTCAGGTCAGCGCCATTGTGCTCACCGGCTTAATTTCCCGCCAAATAAGTTACGGGCTACGAGATGTTGAAAACTTAGTCACCGATATAACCTCCGGCTACATTGGCAAACTCCCCAAACCCTTTTCGGAAACCCAAGATAACATCTATAAAGAGCTACGGCGCGCGCGCCATTATCATCGACCCTTATCCGTGGTCACCCTTAATCTCAATGCGGAGTCAGTTCAAGTGGCCTTGCCCAAAATTGTGATGGATGTCCAAAAGGCCATGATGAAAGAGTACATTTTAGCCGGCGTAACCCGGGTCCTAGATGAGAACGTGTCTGATTTTGGAACGATTGCCTTACGCAATAAGCAGTTTGTGGTGGTTTTGCCGGAAATAGACTACCAAGAAGCCTCTAAAATTGCCGAAGATTTACAAAAGCTCGTTCTTGAAAAAATGAAGGTTCGTCTCAATTTTGGCGTAGCCAGCTTTCCGACTGAAGCGATAACCTTTGAAGCACTAGTTAACATTGCGTCTAATGACAGTCTAGCCCAACAGGATGACCAGCAAAATTTGGGCAGCGTGTTGATACCGAACGAGGCAGACGCTATCGCGCATGTACCGGGCGTAAAAGTTTCAAACTCGAACTTAATGCACAGCGACTCATAAAAGCGGGTCGATAATGATTTGTAGAGTTTTTACAGAACTTCACTCATAAATTAAAGCTAATCTAGTTTTTGGAAGAGGAGAGAATATTATGGAATGGCTGGTTATTGAACGTGCGGGTATAAAACCCTACAAGCCGTATTACCAGACAGCCAAACGAATTCTTGACGTTACAATTTGCTTAATTGTAACCCCCTTGGCTATCCCTTTAGCTTTTGTTATAGCCATTTTAGTTAGGCTTGACTCGCCCGGCCCGGCTCTTTTTGTCCAAGAACGGATAGGCAAAGATGGCTCACTTTTTAGATTGTATAAGTTTCGAACCATGCATCACAACATTAACCGGGATAATCATCGAAACTTTATGAAAAATTTCATCAACGGCCAGATTCATTTAAACCACAATGGCACCGATAAAGTGTTCAAACCGGCTCATGACAATCAGGTCACCCGAATAGGGCGAATTTTGCGTAAAACCAGTTTAGATGAGTTGCCCCAGATCCTGAATGTGCTGCAAGGCGAGATGAGTTTGGTCGGTCCCAGACCCAACGTGCTGTGGGAAGTGGAAGAATATCAGGGTTGGCACAATGAAAGATTAGAAGTCCTACCCGGTATCACTGGTTTAGCCCAGGTTAGAGGTCGAAGCGGCATTTTATTCGATGAAATTGTGCAGTATGACATTGAATATCTTGAGCGACGCAGCATGAAGTTTGATTTACAGATTTTATGGTGGACAGTCACCTCGGTTCTATTTGGAAAAGGGGCCAAATAATTTTAGAGATACTTTATTAGTTAAAGAAGACACTACTTCTAGGGAGGTTGTCTGTGAAAGCAGTAATCCTGGCCGGAGGCTATGGCACCCGCATTAGCGAGGAAAGCGCCATCAGACCTAAACCTATGGTTGAAATTGGGGGCAAACCTATTCTCTGGCACATTATGAAAATTTATTCCGCTTATGATATTAACGAGTTTATTATCTGCTGTGGATATAAAGGTCACGTTATCAAAGAATATTTCGCCAACTACTTTCTTCACTTATCTGATGTGACCTTCGATCTCAAAGAAAACAAGATGGAAGTTCACACCAATGGCGTTGAACCGTGGAAAGTTACCTTGGTTGATACCGGCGACGGGACCATGACCGGCGGCCGATTGAGACGCGTTAAAAATTACATCGGGAATGAAACCTTCTGCTTCACCTACGGCG
>JAGRCC010001038.1 GCA_020433785.1 Anaerolineae bacterium | reverse complement strand
AAGGCCGGATTAGAGATGAAGGCGGCAATCTAGTCAATGGTTACAGCGTTTTGGTCGATAACTGGTCTTGGAGTGTGCTGTCTCACCCCACCGGAGCCAGTAACCATTATCCGGAAAAGGGTGATGGTGAGTGGGATGTCGTCATTCCTAAGGAGAATATTGGCGGCGGCGTCGGCTGGTGGTGGTTAACGGTCGTTCGATATGACTGCCCCGATTTCTTATCCCGCTTCGATGCCCAGTGCAAGCAGTTCACCCGGTTGTCGGAAGATGTGAAAATTATGGTCAACTGGCCTGATGAAACGGTGATCAACGCCGACTGGATTTGTCATTGGGATTGTGATAAGGGGCTGTACGTGCAAGGTTTTAGACGCTAACCAATTATAAAATAAGGTGACAGTCATTTCTGCCGGACTGTCACCTTTTTGATTCAAATCACATAATGGGAGTCGAGGCTTGAGCCAAACCTCTATTGCGGCTTGAGTTGATTTAACTTTGCGAAGAAAAACGGTTGTTGTTAGTAGCGTGGCTGTTTTGCTCATTCTAATTTGTACGATTGGGGTGATAGTAGGCGCTTGGGTGATTCTGCCGGCCTTGAATAATCCTGCGGTTATTGGCTCGATGGCCAATAACGGCCAGCCCGTCACACCCACACCTGTCCCGGTCATCGACCGTGAGCCTATCGCGACCAGCACCCCAACCATGCCGACCGCTACACCGACTTCATCAGCCACAGCCCCGGTTGACCCCACCGCCCCCACCTCAATCGATACCCCATCGCCAACTCCGGTGGAACGGGTGATTGGCCAGGCCGCCCCCCTACAACCTTCCACGGAACAACTGCTGACCCAAACCGACTTGCCTGAGCGCGATCAGCGTCTGCTGGCCATGCGCCTCAAAGCCATCGACGAGGAAATTCCGGAAGTGACGGCTAAGACCAAGCATGCTTATCAGGTCGGTGACACCGAGACCTTATGGGTAACCGATAACTTCGCCACGCCGCCTCGCAACTTTGAAGTGACGGCGTCCCTGCAATTTATGACCGACCACGCCTACTGGTGGGTGCAGCAAGGGTTCAACGTTGTCACCGGCGACCTACAGCGGTCGGCTGAACAGTTTGAAACCCAGACCTATCCTACTAACCGTGAATTTTTTGGCAGCGAGTGGACGCCCGGCATCGATAATGACGAGCGGGTTCATATTTTTATGGGCGATGTGCCCGGCGTGGCGGGCTACTTCTCGGCCTCGAACTCATACTCGCATCTGGCTGAACCGTATAGTAATGAGCGCGAGATGTTTTTTATCAACGCCAGTTCTGTATCCCCCGGCAACGATTATTTCGACAGCGTCCTGGCCCACGAATTTCAACACATGATCCACTGGCATCAAGATCGCAATGAAGACACTTGGGTCAATGAAGGGCTGAGCGAATTGGCCAGCTTCCTCAATGGCTATGGCCCCAGTAGCTTTGTCGGTTCTTATACCGGCATCCCCGATACTCAGCTCAACAGTTGGACCAGCAGTCCCGCCGATTACGGCGCTGGCTTCCTATTTATGGCCTATTTCTTGCAACGCTATGGCGAAGAGATGACCAAAGCTGTGGTGGCCCATCCCCAAAATGGCATCGCCGGTTTCAATGTGGTGCTGGCCGAACACAATCGACCTGAAAAATTCACCGATATTTTCGCCGATTTTTTGGTAGCCAACTACCTCGATGATCCCGATCTTGACGATGGTCGCTATGGGTACGATGATTTCTCACTTTCGCCGATTGTGCCTGAGGCGCGTTACGGCATGTATCCGGTTGAGCAGCAAACCACCGTGTACCAATTTGGCGGCGATTATATTGAACTTACGGGGCAGGGTGACGTGACCGGCGAATTTACCGGCTCCACGCGAGTCAAGGTGGTCAACAACGATGCTCACAGCGGCCAATACCAATGGTACAGCCATCGCGGCGACGACACCAATACCCGCCTGACGCACGCCTTTGATTTAAGTCAGGTCGATGCCGCCACCTTGAATTATTGGACTTGGTACGATCTCGAAGCGAATTGGGACTTCGGTTATGTGGAAGTTTCAACCGATGGCGGACAAAAGTGGACTATTTTGCCCACGTCTAACAGCACCACGGCTAACCCCAGTGGTAACGCCTTCGGTCCTGGTTACACCGGTTTGTCCGGCAATGGTCCCACCTGGCTGGAGGAGTCGATTGATTTGACGCCTTACGCCGGGCAGGAAATCCTGGTGCGGTTTGAATATGTGGCTGATGATGCTGTCAACCGGCCCGGTTGGACCATCGACGATATCAGTATCCCCGAAATCGGTTTTTTTGATGATGTTGAACACGGCACTGACGATTGGCAAGCCGAGGGGTTTGTCAGAATCGATAATGTGCTGCCCCAGCCGTTTGTCCTCCAACTGATCGAAATAGGCGAGACCGGCGTCGAAGTGCGCCGCATCCCCTTGGACGACACCAACTATGGCACCTTTACCGTTGAGGGTCTGGGTTCAAACATCCAAAAAGCCGTGATGATTGTCAGCGGCGCCGCCCCTGTTACGACCGAACCCGCCAGCTATCAGTATCAATTTACAATTCAATAAGGCTCAATATGGATGCCAAGGCGGTCATAAAAATGGAGACAATGGTCATGCCCGAATGTCTTTATCGGGCATCCAACAGGTCTTATGGCGATGGATTCCCGCTAAAAGCATGCGGGAATGACAGCAGCAAGCGTTCCTCCTCGAAATACATATAGAGCCTTCAATAAATAAAGCTGGTTTGTTGGGGCTGGTTAGCCTAAGCCCATAGGTTTTAACCCAACGGTTCTTCCAGATAATCCGTGTGGC
>JAGRCC010000107.1 GCA_020433785.1 Anaerolineae bacterium | reverse complement strand
CGGATGTTTTTCAACGGACCTGGGGCGTTAAAATGGGCCAGGTGCGCGATATGGCCGCCACCGAAATGAACTACTTTGTGCGCGAGTATCGCGATCTCATTTATGAAGCGCCGTTCCAATTTCCGGTTGATCTGCTGTTCAGCCTGCGCGCTATAGGGATTTTGTCAGGGATGGCCACCAACTTGGATCCCAATTTTGATCCCTGGGCGGAAATCATGCCTTTTGCTCAGCGTATGGCTCAGGATGAACTGCAAAAAAATTGGCAGGGCTGGCTGCGCGAGGCGGTGGTTTTGGCCCAAACGTTTCTGAAACTTCCCACCCAGATTGACCGAATTCTCACCGATTTTGAGCGAGGTAACGTAATTGTCCAAACCGCACTGGCGCCGAGTGCCCGCAAATCGATTGAACGCCTGGAAAAGTCAGTCAATCGGTTGAGTTGGGTGGTCTTGGCCGTGGGTTTGTTGGTGGCCGGAACCACCGTGAACACCGGCGGAGACGACGGTTCGCTGGGCGGGTGGTTAATGGGGCTGTCTGTGGTGGTTTTGGTGTGGGGGTTACTCAAAGAGTGGTAGCGCCGGTTTTACCCTAATTCGTTAAATCCGGCTCATACGTATTTTAGTGGCATAAAAAAGCAGCCGATAAAGGTTAATTTATCGGCTGCTTTTTACATGGCTAGATCGAATATCGACCGATTGCTGGCCGTTAAATTTCCAAATTAGTGATGCAAAATCTGGCTCAAGAAAAGCCGAGTGCGTTCTTCTTCGGGATTGGAGAAAAATTCTGTCGGCGCTTTTTCTTCAACAATATTGCCTCGATCAAAGAAGATCACCCGGTTGGCCACACTTCGAGCAAAGCCCATCTCGTGGGTAACAGCCATAATCGTCATGCCGGATTCGGCCAGTTCTTGCATAACATCCAGCACCTCTTTGATCATCTCCGGGTCAAGGGCCGAGGTCGGCTCATCAAACAGCATGATTTTGGGCTGCATCGCCAGCGCCCTGGCAATGGCCACCCGCTGCTGCTGGCCCCCGGATAACTGGCCCGGATATTTGTTGGCTTGTTCCGGAATTTTTACTTTGCGCAGTTGGTCCATGGCCACTTCTTCGGCCCGCTCACGGGACCACTTTCTAACGTGAATAGGCGCCAAGGTGATATTTTGCAAAACCGTTAAGTGGGGAAACAGATTGAACTGTTGGAAGACCATGCCCACTTCTCGCCGAATTTCCTGAATGTTGCGCAGGTCGTTGTTCAGTTCGGTGCCATCGACAATGATTTGCCCCTGTTGGTGTTCTTCGAGCCGGTTGATGGTGCGGATCCAGGTCGATTTGCCGGAGCCGGACGGCCCGATGATAACCACCACTTCGCCCTCTTTAACGGTGGTGGTAACGCCTTGCAGAACGTGAAAATCTCCATACCATTTATGAACATCGTTACAAATAATTACATCTTTGCCGAGCGCCATATTTTTTTATCCTCCCTAGTATTTTCCGACGCCTAAATTTTTCTCAATTCTTTGGCTTGCTCTGGACATGGAAAAGGCAAAAACCCAATAAACCAAGGCCACAAAAGCATACGTTTCTCGTTGAAGCCCCAACCATTCCTGTTGGGCAACGACGGTTTGAGCGATTTTTAGGAGGTCAAATAGACCTACAATGGCCACCAATGAGGTGTCTTTGAACAAACTGATACATTGCCCTACTAGGGCCGGAATAACCAGCCGCAGCGCCTGCGGCAGAATAATCAGCCGCATCGACTGGGCGCCACTGAGGCCGATGGCCACGGCTGCCTCATATTGGCCCTTAGGAATAGCTTGCAGCCCGCCGCGAATATTTTCGGCTAAATAGGCGGCGCTGAACAAAATGACGCCAACGACTACCCGTAACAGGTTGTCAATTTCAACTTCTTTGGGTAAGAAAATGGGCAACATGATCTGAGCCATAAACAGCACGGTAATTAAGGGCACCCCGCGAATGACTTCAATGTAGACAATCGAAAAGGTTTTGATCATATTGCCTTGCAGGTAATAGCCGATGGCCCAGAAGATGCCAATGACGATAATCGCTATCAGCGCGGCGTAGGTGAGAGGCGCTAAAGTCACGGTCCAGACCGGTGGGTCTCGGAAGATGAGCGGAATATTCAGCGTCACGGGTTCGGCCGGGAAACCGAACAACCCCCAGTAGATAAGGAGCAACCCTGCGCCCCAGGCCCAGGTGAAGGGTACACCCCGGGTTTGGCTGCGCCGCCCCAAGGCCATCAACACCCCTATCGGGAAAGAAACTACAATCCCGATGACTGAAATAACGATGGTCAATAATAGTCCGCCCCATAAGTTAGTCGGAACCAGGGTTAAGGGGCCGCCTGCCCCCATACCTCTTAAGATAAAGAGAATAATTGGGATTGAGGCCAGCCAGGACCACACCAGAATTTGGCGAAACCTTTTTAGGGGCGAGCCAAAATTCCAAGCCATCACACTGGCGGCTCCTAGGGCCAACACCAGGCCCAGAGAAAGCCAGACGCGCCAGACAAATTCGCTGGGGTAACGGCCAACAGCAAAGAGTTTGGTGTTCGCGCCAATAATCCCCCAAATAGCGCCAGGCGTAATCGGTCGAAGGATGGCTACACTTTCGGCGTCTGTGCGGAATTCAGCGCCAAATACCGCCCAAGATAAAACGCCTCGAATTGCAAAGATGATGAGTAATACCAGGGCAAGGGTGGTCAACGCACCGAACGGGCCGGTGTAAAGACTGTCTTTTAACCATTGAGATGGGCCAACCCACCGGTGCGTAGCCACGCTGTAAGTTACTAAGATAGCACCAATTAGCCATAAGAGAATGACGGCAGAGGTTATTAAGGCGCCATTGGTAATGATTAATACAACGTTACCTAGGGCGGTGGGTTGTCCGTTGGGGGCGAGATTATATGAGAGACCAACCGGTTCAAGGCTATAGCCTGTGCGAATGATGAGAATAGTGGCAATAATGAGGAAAATAAAAAATACTGAATTCCAGAAGCTGCTGAATATATTATTTTTGAGCCATGTCGATATATCCAACTGAAGCCTTGGGCTACTTAGGGCGGTCGGTTCCTTTGATTGAGTGATCGATGCCATCGTTTATTCCACTCCTCCTCAAGGTATATTGATTTTTTATTTAAGAATAAAAAGCGGTGCTATCTGAGTGTATCGCCCTACGAGCCATTCACTGTCGATGTAAAGAATAATCTATCGATGACTATAATACGGAGAAAAAAGTGGCCCGCCTGAAGATAAGTTGCCGCATTTTACCGTAGGTTGGCGATTAACACAAGTATTGGTAAATAGCAAAGTCAAAAGCAGCGATATTATCGATTGAAATTGCATAAAGTTAGTGATTCTCGCACAATATTCATATAGATCCTAGCGAGGAGCGAAAGATGTACGCGCTTTTGATAGCCAAAGACGCTGATGATACCGCTATTCTATCGACCATCTTACAACGAGCGGGGCTGGCCGTGACCACGGCGACCACTGTTGAACGCGCCATGCGCAGTTGGATGGAACGACCGGCGGATCTGATCCTGATCTCGCTGCCCAATGAAAACTTGCTTGAGCAAGTTCGCCATGTGCGAGCCGAAACCATTGTGCCTCTCATCTTGATTGCTCAAAATATCGGCGAGACCCTCCATTATGAATTGTTGAAACGAGGCGCCGACCTCATTGTCGTCACCCCTTACAGCGCCAAGATACTTATTGCCCAGGTTGGGGTTTTAATGCGCCGATCTATTACTGCGCCCACACTCAGTTTGCCCAAATTAACCACCGCCGATTTTACCTTAAATCCGGAAACCCGCACCGTTGAAGTCATCGGCAAGCCACCGCAACGGTTAACCCATTTAGAGTTTCGTTTACTTTATACGTTAATGATCAACCGTGGCCAGATCATTCCGACCGAAACCATTGTCGAGCGCGTTTGGGGTTATACCGGCCAAGGTGATCGCGATTTGATTCGCGGCCTGGTGAGTCGCTTGCGCGCCAAGGTAGAAGTTGATCCCCGTAACCCACAATTTATATTGACCAATCCAGGTATCGGCTATTCATTTAAAGGCAGTGATTGAATTTTTCTTCGCTTTACCGCCCCTCAAGCCGCCTTTGTTGGTCTTTGTTTGAAATTCCTTCATAAATCCCACACTTCTAATATAAAAGCTATATAAAACTCACACTTTCCAACTATTCATTCCTACAATTCTTTTTGATATTATTTTATGGCATCCAATCGGATGGCATTTTTGACCGAATAGACCAAATGTTGACCCTAATGACACACAAGCATCGACAAATATGGTTCTAAGCGACTTTAGCAAACAACGTCTTCATTAGCAGTTTTTTAGTTTATATAACGATTTTAGTAAGCAATTGGATCGAAACTCCAATGCGTAAGCTTATTGTAAGACGTCTAACACGTAGAGGTAGTGATGGAAGAACTTATTCCTAATGATTTTCTCCCACATGGCTTTTGCCTGGTATGGCAGCCAGATTTAATGATGACTCATATCATCTCCGACGCCATTATTACGCTGTCTTATTATTCAATTCCAATAGCACTGGCCTATTTTATCGCCGAACGGAGAGATTTGGCCTACAAGTGGGTCTTTGGCCTATTTGTGGCCTTCATTTTCGCCTGTGGCACCACGCATCTAATGGCTATCATCACCCTGTGGGAGCCGTTATATTGGATTGATGGGTGGCTTAAGGCCGGCACTGCCGGGTTATCGGTGGTTACGGCTGTTGTACTTTGGCCGTTGATGCCAAAAGTGTTAGCTTTGCCCAGCCCAAGCCAGCTACAAAAATCGAATGAAGCGCTTCAGATGCAAATCGGCGAGCGCCAGCGAGCAGAAGCGGAAATTCGCCGCTTAAACAATGAACTCGAAAAACGGGTCATCGAACGTACCGCTCAATTTGAAGAAACCAACCAGGAGTTGGAGGCGTTCGCCTATACCGTTTCTCACGACCTCAGAGCGCCGCTGCGAGCTATCAACGGTTTCGCCAATATTGTCATAAAGGATTACCAACCCCACTTGCCCGCCGAGGTTCAGCGATATTTGAATTTAATGCGTGACAATGCTCAACAAATGGGCTGTCTAATCGATGATTTATTGGCCTTTTCTCGTTTAGGGCGCCAGGCCATTAAAAAAGATACGGTCAATATGAACGAGTTGTTTCCGTTTGTGATCAAGAAGATGAATTTGGACCAAGAAGAACGGCCGATCAATATTACTATTCAAGATTTACCGCCTTGCCAGGCCGACGCCACTTTGCTTAAACAAGTAATCATTAATCTTCTTACAAATGCAATCAAATTTACGCGCGACCGCGACGTAACTGAAATTGAAATTGGCTATCAAAAACAAGATGGTGAAGTCGTTTATTATGTCAAAGATAACGGTGTTGGCTTCGAAATGGAATATGCCCACAAATTATTCGGCGTATTTCAACGGCTTCACCGGGCCGAAGATTACGAAGGCACAGGCGTGGGGTTAGCCATTGTTCATCGAATTATTCACCGGCATGGGGGTGAAATATGGGCTGAGTCAGATTTGGGTCAGGGCGCTACCTTTTATTTCACCCTTTAATGAGATTTGCGTCCGTAAAAACGCAACCTTGTTGGTTACGAATCCGAGCATCATCCAGTTCAAAAGACAAATATTTCATGAAAGGTTAGTCATAATTTATGCCTAGAGAAGTAGAAATTCTCCTTATTGAAGATAATCCCAGTGATTTGGAATTAGCCATGCACGCTTTGCACAAGTACAACCTGGCTAACAACATTGAGATCAAACGTGATGGAGCTGAAGCGCTTGATTTTATTTTTTGTCAAGGAAAATATGTTGAGCGTGATATTGAAAAAACACCCAAGATTATTTTGCTCGATTTGAAATTACCTAAAGTAGACGGACTGGAAGTACTTAACAAAATCAAATCGGATCCGCAAACCCGGAACATTCCGGTAGTGGTCATGACCTCCTCCAACCAGGAACGCGATATTGTGGAAAGCTATGAATTGGGTGTGAACAGTTACATTGTTAAACCGGTCGATTTTGAACAATTTGCCGATGCCGTACGGAATATCGGCTTTTATTGGCTGCTTCTGAATGAGCCGCCGGCCAGAAAGTAAAAAGTTTTCGGTCAGAACTTATAGTTTTGTTCTCTTGCTTACAAGGATAATCTCGTGCTAACACCTCTTACTGTCTTAATGCTTGAAGATCGACCTAGCGATGCGGAATTGATCATTTATGAGCTAAAGCAAGCCGGCTTTGAACCAACTTGGGTATGTGTTGAAACCGAGGCTGATTTTCTTGACCAATTACATGCCGATCTTGACCTGATTTTATCAGATTACACCTTGCCGTCTTTTGACGCGCTGCACGCCCTGCACTGCTTGCAAAATAAGGGGCTTGATATTCCCTTTATTGTGGTGACCGGGACCATCAGCGAAGAGGCAGCCGTGGTCTGTATGAAGGAAGGCGCGGCCGATTACCTACTCAAAGATCGTTTGGCCAGATTAGGCGCGGCTGTTAGACATGCCCTGGAGCAGAAGGCGCTGCGTTATGAGAAGCAGCAGGCGCAATTAGCCATGCGCCAGAGCGAATCTCGGTTTCGGTTGCTGGCCGAAAATACCTCTGATATTGTCTGTCTACATGCCCCCGATGGCCGTTATATCTACATCAGCCCCTCATTTAATCAGGTGTTGGGGTATAGTTCCGATGAAATGACCGGTGTGGATCCCTATACCTTGTTTCACCCAATTGATGCCTCTGTGGTCCATAACAAATTAGTGCAAGCCGGAAAAGACGGTCGATCGGTGACTGGTATCAGCTATCGGCTTCGCAAACAATCCGGCGAGTTTATCTGGTTTGAGACCTCAGTACAGCCCGTTTATGATGAAAACGGGCAGGTTAGTCATCTGGTGACCTCCTCGCGTGATATCACCGAGCATAAGCAGGCCGAAGAGAAGCTGGAACAACGCGCTGCTCAGTTGGCTTTGATCAACGACATCGGCGGACAAATAGCGGCTGTTTTAGAATTAGACACGGTTTTGAATAGGGCCGCCCGCCTGGTTCAAGAGTCATTCGATTATCATCACGTTGCCCTTTTTTTAGTGGAGGGAGACATCTTGCGTTTAAAGGCCCTGGCTGGTTCTTACGCCAAATATTTTCCACCCCATCATACTCAATCATTACATCAAGGTATCAACGGCTGGGTGGCTAAAAATGGCGAAAAAATTGTTGCTAATGATGTTCAGCAGGAGTCTCGTTATACCTCACTGATTGCCGAATACAGCGTCACTCGGGCCGAACTGTGCTTACCGATCAAAGTTTCCGGGCAAACAGTAGGGGTTTTAGATATTCAGAGTCCGCATCTCAACAGCTTCGGCAAAAATGACGTCATTGCTATGGAGGCCTTAACCAATCAGATTGCGGTGGCCATTAAAAACGCCCATTTATACGAGCAAGCCCAACAAGAAATTATCGAACGCCGGCAAACAGAAAAAGCGCTGCGGGAGAGCGAGGAGCGGTTTCGTCAGGTTATTACCTCGATTAGCCATCACGTCTATATGACCGAGATCACCGCCGATGAAGCCATTATTAATCGCTATTTGTCACCCAACGTAGAAAGTTTAACCGGCTACCCTTTACAAAGATTTCTAATGGATGGTAGCTTTTGGTCCGCAACGGTGATCCACCCCGATGATCACGGCCTGGAAGTATCGCACTTGGCTCGCCTGGCCCGCGGTCGCAACAGCCAAATCGAATACCGGCTGATCAGAGCCGATGGTGTGACGATTTGGGTGTTGGATAACGCCCGTGTGGAAAGCACCGATACCTCCCGCATCATTTACGGTGTTGTCAGCGATATCACTGAACGCAAGCAGGCCGAGGAAGAAATTGTTCGCCTTTATCAGGCCGAGCGAGCCCGGTATCAAGAAACGGAAACGCTCCGGCAAGCCGCTTTAGCCCTGGCCTCGGTCGCGGACATGGAACAGGTTGTTGAAAACGTCCTAATTCAGTTTCAACAGGTGGTGGCTTACGATTGCGCCTCGCTGCAATTATTGCAAGGTAATTCCTTAAAGGTTATTGGCACGCAAGGTACGTCAAAAGCGGTGAACGTGATTGGGCAAGTCATATTGTTGGCGGAAAACTCTGATAAGGCGGCCGCTATCGAGTCTAAAGAGCCGGTGATTGTGAATAACCTCGCCACCGGTTCGGCGCAACCCCAGCCGGACCGGCCGGTAGAAAATTCGATTTATAGTTGGTTGGGTGTACCGCTGCATAAAGGCGAGCGGGTTATCGGGCTATTGTCCTTGAAAAAGTATGAACCGGATTTCTACACCGACTCTCACGCCCGGTTGGCCAGCACTTATGCCGCTCAAGCGGTGATCGCTGTTGAAAATGCCCGGCTCCATACCGAAACCAATCAACGGGCGCATCAGTTGGCCGTTATTCATGAACTTGATCACGCTATTACCGCTAGTTTACGGATCGATGACGTTTACCAGGCCTTTGCTCGCCATACCAAACGGCTTCTCTCCTACTACACTATGTCTATTACGCTGGTGGCCGGTGACGAAGTCCGGCTGGCGTTTGGAGCTGGAGCCAGGATTTTGTCAATAGGTGCGTCCATACCTTTAAAGAATTCGGCCATAGGGTTAGTGATTATGCAAGGCCAGCCCATGATCCGCAATAACATTCCAACCGATCTGCGCTTTTCTGAAGATGAGCAGTTTGTCAACAACGGCATTCACTCGGAGATGATTATTCCGCTGCGGGTTAAACGAACCGTGATCGGCACTTGGAACATCGGCCACCAGCAAATTGGCGCTTACAATCCCGATGATCTGGAAGTCGTGCAATCGATGGCCGATCAACTCGCTTTGGCCATCGAGAATGCGCAGCTTTTCGAGCAGGCTCAACAAGAAATTACGGAACGTAAACAGGCTCAGGAAGCCTTAGAAGCTGAACGGGCGTCGCTGGCCTATCGCATCGAAGCTAGAACGTCGGAATTGCAAGTGGCTAATGCGGAATTAGCCCGGGCATCTCGGCTTAAAGATGAGTTCCTGGCCAGTATGAGCCACGAATTGCGAACGCCGCTTAATGCTATTTTGGGCATGGCCGAAGTGTTACAGGATCAGGTCTACGGCCCGCTCACGCCGAAGCAGATGAAGACCACCCAAACCATCGAGCACAGCGGCCGTCATTTACTGTCGCTGATCAATGATATTCTCGATTTGTCTAAAATTGGCGCGGGTAAATTATCGCTAAACCCGCACCCGGTGGTAATTAAGAACGTGTGTGAGACCAGCCTTCAGTTTGTTAAACAGATGGCCCATACCAGCCAGATTAAACTGGTGGCCAATTACGACGACCAGGCGGAAACGTTATCTGCGGATGAGCTTCGTCTCAAGCAGATTTTGGTGAACTTATTAAGTAATGCGGTCAAATTTACACCGGAGGGCGGTCGCGTGGGGCTGGAGGTTAACGGCGATCCAGCTAATCAGGTGGTGACCTTTACGGTTTGGGACACCGGCATTGGCATTTCTGAGGAAGATTTGAGCAAGCTTTTTCAACCCTTCGTTCAGCTCGACAGTCGCCTGTCTCGCGCTTACTCCGGGACGGGGCTGGGGCTATCTCTAGTGTATCGTTTGACCGAAATGCATGGCGGCAGTATTACCGTAGAAAGTGAAATCGGTCAGGGTAGTCGTTTCACAGTGAGTTTGCCGTGGCAGTTATCGACTGACAAAAAAGCCAAGCTTCAGCCCGATAATCCTATTCAAAACGGGTATTCGGAACCGAACGTTTTTCAGCGCCAACTAAAGCCGCTGGTGCTGCTGGCTGAGGATAACGAAGCCAATATCCAAATGATATTTGATTATCTGACTGTCACTGATCATCAGGTCGTTGTCGCTCGCAACGGGTTTGAGGCCACCCAGCAAGCCAGGGAAAAACGGCCCGATATCATTTTGATGGATATCCAAATGCCCGAAATGGACGGACTGGAAGCCATTCGCCAACTACGCACCGATCCCTGCCTGGCCACAACGCCAATCATCGCGTTAACCGCTTTGGCCATGCCGGGTGATAAGGAACGCTGTTTGGCCGCCGGAGCCACGGATTACCTGAGTAAACCGATTAGCCTAAAACAACTGATTAATGTGATTAATAGTCAAATTCCCACCCCTTAATGCTTATTTTAAGAAAGAGATAATCTATGCAGCAAGATAGTATTATTCTTATTGTTGATGATGAACAGTTCGGGCGCGATACGCTGGAAGGATTGCTGTACGGTCGAGGCTATCAACTGGTGTTTGCCCACAATGGCCCCGAAGCCCTGGCCAAAGCCGAGGCGACGACGCCTGATGTCATTCTTTTAGATGTAATGATGCCGGAGATGGACGGCTTTGAAGTTTGTAAACGTATCCGCGCCACGCCGCATCTGGCTGAAATTCCTATTATTTTGCTCACCGCCCTGGGTGATTACAATTCCCGCTTAATGGGCATCAAAGCCGGAGCCGATGATTTTATTACTAAACCGTTTGACGCCATTGAACTCCGCGCCCGCATCCATACCACAACCCGTCTCAATCGCTACCGCCGTTTGAAAGAGCAGCGTGCTCGCTTTGAATGGGTCGTTGAACAGGCAGACGACGGCTACTTGGTGGTCAACGAGCGAGACGAACTGCTCTATCTCAATTCTATGGCCCATCTCTATTTAAACCTGCCGGTTGATCCCGACAACCCGGTTATCGGCTCTTTTTTAGAGATAGCCCAAAAACAGTATCTGCCTCAACCGGCTGAACTATGGTCAGCCTGGCCGGCCGTATCCGATCGAGATCTGACATCGCAGCGTTACCTGGTGCGCCCGGAATGCCGTACCGCCGAGGCTTTTTGGCTGCTCGTCACCATCTTTGAAGGACCGGCCAAAGAAGATACGGGCCGCATCATCCGGCTGCGCGATGTTACCCGGCAAATGGTTTTGCAGCGTGATATGCGCGGGTTTCATTTATCGGTTTTGCACAAATTGCGCACGCCTTTAACCATTGCTTCCAGCAGTTTACAGTTATTGGTAGAGCACGCGGCCCAGTTGTCGGTTGAAGAGATCATCAATTTCTCTAAATCGGCATTTTTGGGCTTAAAACGTTTGCAGGGCGTGGTTGAAGATGTGCTGCAATTTGCTCACTTGCCGGTCATGCCGTCGCTCCAAGCGGGGTTTGAATTGAATCAAACCCAGAAACTTTTAACCCGAATCAGTATGGCTTTGGACCTGCAATACGTCACGCTCTCAGGGTTGGATCACCTAGACGAAAAACAGCTTAAGCTCTCAAAACAGGCGGTTGAACTAATCTTTCTTGAGGTTTTAGAGAATGCCAAAAAATTTCACCCTGATCAGAACCCGGTTATTGACGTTAGCTTTGGGCATTTGAACGAGCAAAATCTTCTTCTAAAAATTAGTGATAACGGCTTAACTCTTTCCCCAGAGCAACTGGACCAGGCTTGGACCCCCTACTACCAGGGTGAAAAACACTTTACCGGTGAATTAGAGGGAACCGGGCTGGGTTTATCAACCGTAGCTTTATTAGTTTGGAGCGCGGGCGGCCAGTGCGCCATTTATAATCGTCCCACTAAGCCGGGCGTCACCATTGAATTAACTCTACCGTTGGCCTAATTCTAGTTCTGGAGAGAAAGATGCTGCAACAACCTCAAATATTTATCATCGATGATGAACCAACCGCCCGCGATACCATTGAAGGATTGCTCTACCGTGAAAATTACGATTTGATCTTTGCCGCCGATGTCTTTGACGCGCTCGACCAACTTCACCATATTAACCCGGACGTTATTTTGATGGATGTGATGATGCCGGGCGTAGACGGGTTCGAAGCCTGCCGACGCATCAAAAATGACGAACGCTGGCAGCACATCCCGATTATTCTTATCACTGCCCTCAATAGCAAGGAAGACCTGGCTCGCGGTCTGGATGCCGGGGCCGATGAATTTTTATCCAAACCGGTCAACGGGCTTGAACTGCGGGCCAGGGTTCGCTCCATGCTGCGCATCAAGGAACAGTATGATGAATTAACCCGGCTGCTGCATCTGAGAGAAGATATGGCCGGTATGGTGGTTCACGATATGCGGGTACCGTTAAACGCGATTCTGGGGTTTAGCGAGTTGCTGCTTATTGAAAACAATTTGACCGATCAGCAGCGCAATGATGTCGAAAACATCCACAGTCAGGCGCATCGCCTTAATACGTTTGTGAATGATCTGTTGATTTTAGCCAAAGCCGAGCAAGATAAATTTATCTTAAATCGTACCCAGGTCAATGTTAACCGCCTGATGGAAGAGGTTGAGCAGGATCACCGCCTGATCGCTCAATCTAAAAAGATGACTTTAGCCATTAAACTTCCCCCTTACCCAACGCTTATGATGCTGGATAAAAATCTTATACGCCGGGTACTTGATAACTTGCTGGCAAATGCGCTCAAGTTTTCTCCGGCCAACAGTACGGTTACGTGTCGTCTCACCCAACGTCGAACGGAGCAGACCAAGGCGTGGGTTCGGATCGAGGTTTCGGACGAAGGCCCCGGCATTCCACCCAGCTATCGAGATCGTATTTTTAATAAATTTGAGATCGTTACCCTCAAAGATCACCCTATTCCGCAGGTGGGGTTGGGCCTGGCCTTTTGTAAAATGGTCATCGATGCCCACGACGGCCACATATGGGTTGAAGACAATAAACCAACCGGGTCAGTTTTTGTGGTTGAGATATAAGGGTCATTATGGCGATGTTAAACCAAAGCAGTGTTGTACTTGTTGTAGATGATGAAGAAGCCGGTCGAGATACGCTGGAAGGGCTGCTGATTAATCAAGGTTACTATATGGTCTTTGCCAGTAACGGCCACGAAGCTTTGACCAAGGCGGCGGAGTTAACCCCGGATTTGATTTTATTGGATGTGATGATGCCCGGCTTGGATGGTTTTGAAGTTTGCCGGCGGATTCGCCGTGATCCATACTTGGGCGAAGTCCCCATTCTCCTTATCACGGCGTTAGATGATCGCGACTCGCGCCTACAAGGCATCGATGCCGGTGCGGATGATTTTATTTCTAAACCGTTCAACGGCACAGAACTTCGGATCCGGGTTCGGACGATTACCCGGCTCAATCGCTATCGACGCTTACTGCTGGAGCGGACTTACCGCCACGAGGCTGAACAAGAAGTCTACCGCCGCAACCGTGAATTGACCCTGTTGAACAACGTGATCACAATGGCAGCCTCATCATTTGAGGTCAAAGAAATCTTAACCATTGTTTGTGAAGCGTTAACTCAGGTCTTCGAAATTCCAACCGCAACGGCGACATTATTCAACCACGGCCACCCTGGGTTTGATACGCGAGTTGAATATGCCTCGCCTGAGACCCAACTCAATATATTGGGTGAGATGGCGGCAGACCTCCATAATGAGGAGAAAATCTCGCTCGTTTCACACTTTTCTCAACAGGAAATTGAGGCATTCCATACGCCCAAAGTATTTAGGCACGGGCATTATGAGGCTCAGTGGCCCCACACTCAGGAACTGTTACAACATTTTGCAGTAACCACAGTCGTCATTGTGCCGCTGATTATTAGACATAAAATTGCCGGCTTCATTGAACTGGCCACCATAGACCAACCCGATTACCCCGATCACATCCTTAATTTAGCCCAGAGTATCGCGGCTGCCATTGCCCAATCCTTGGAAACGGCTCAGCTTTACCAAAATCTACAACGTAACGTTGAAGACTTGACCGGCATTGTAGCCGAACAAACCTTTGAGTTGACGCTGGAACGAGATCGGACCCAGGCTATTTTAGAAGCCTTGGGTGAAGCCGTTATTGTTACCAGCGTGGATGGAACAATTCAATATACTAACCCGGCGGTTGAGCACATGACCGGTTTGCCCAGCAATGCGTTTTTGGGCCAACCCTGGGGGTTTTGGCATAAATCTGAGCAAGAGTTTGATTTATTTAGCCGGATTGCCGCTATTGTCCGCACCGGGCAAATCTGGCGGGGCGAGGTTCAATACAAACGTCAGAATGGCCCCTGCTACGATGCCGCTTTGACGGCAGCGCCGCTCTTCGATTCCTATCAGACTAACCACGTGATTGGTTTTGTGTGTGTGCACCACGATATCACGCCCCTCAAGGAGGCCGAGCGGTTGAAAGATAAATTTGTGGCCAACGTTACCCATGAATTGAATACGCCGCTTTCAATCGCCACGTTGCTGGCCGATAACCTGGACGCGCTTTATACGCATATCGATGATAGCAAACGGCATAAAATGATCAACGATATCCAGCGCCACATGCGAGTCCTGAATGATCTGGTCGAAAGTGTATTAGAGATAGCCCAGCTTGATGAAGGTCAGGTCAAAACCACAGGCCAGTTGGTTAACCTGCCTCAGATCGTGCGCGAAGTGATCGAAGAGCAGTGTCCTCAAGCTCAAAAGAAACAACAGACCATCGAATATCAAGGCTGTTCAGACGTAATCGTTATCGGCGACGCCACGCAGCTTCGTCAGGTGGTTAGAAACTTGTTGAGTAATGCCATTAAATACACACCGAACAACGGCCGGATTATCTATGAGTGCTTGCCCTTACCGGTTGAACTACTAAAAAACAGCATAGATACCGATGAATGGCCAGGTTTGGGTGATTTAATAGGGCATGCTTGGGCCGGGCTGCGCATCAGCGATACCGGTATCGGTATTAGTCAGACTGATATTCCCCATCTGTTCGAACGATTTTATCGAGTTAAAGATCAAGAAAATATTCGCGGCACCGGATTGGGATTAGCCATTGTCAAAGAACTTATCAAACTGCACGCTGGACATATCGCTGTCGCTTCGGAACCGGGCCAAGGAACAATTTTTGCTGTTTATTTACCTTTAGCAAAGGATTAGATACCATGAAAGTATTAAATTCTATTTTAGTTGTTGATGATGAGCCGGAATTACTGGAAAATATTGGCATGACCTTAGAATTGGCTAACTATCACGTTCTAACTGCCAATAATGGCCTTGAAGCCTTGACCATGTTGAGAAAGTGGCCGGTCGATCTGATTCTGGCGGATATTGCTATGCCCGATATGAACGGGTATCAACTGCTCGAGCGGGTGCGAGAAAATGGGCTGTGGGCGCCTATTCCCTTCATTTTTTTAACCGCTCGCAAAATGGATAGCGACATCCGCTATGGCAAATCTCTGGGGGTTGACGATTATTTAACTAAACCGATTACCGCCGTCGATCTGTTGGCTGTGGTTGCCGGAAAGCTGCGGCGGGCCGAATTTCTTCAACCCCCCTCGCCATCCGGCTCCTCCTTGGCCAACGAGGATCAAATTATTGCCGTTGGGGCGCTGCGCATCAATCCGGGCCGCTACCAGGTTTTTCTCAATGGCGAAGAAATCAGATTATCGCTAAGAGAATTTGTTCTGCTGGAAACATTTGCCCGAAACCCCAATGATGTGCTGTCCTCTCGAGATCTCATCCGTATTACCCAAAATGGCGACGATCCGGGTTTAACCACCGATGTGGCCGTCCGCTCCATGATTCACGCCCTGCGCCGTAAAATGGGCGGCTGTATCCTTAATGTGCGCGGGCAAGGGTATCGACTGGTGATGCCGGAAAATTGATGGCCTAGCGAGCTAAGCTCAACCAAGTTCATCACAAAAGCCCTATTTCTGAAAAAATATAGGCCCATAATTCGCCGTTTAGACTAAAGAAAAAATAGGCGGAGTCGGCTGGATTGAGTTTGTCCAATCCGCCGGTTCTGCCTATTTCTTTTTATTTAAGGCGGCCAATGATAGGGTGAAATATCGCCCTATCATTTCCTCTCTTTTTTCCACACTTTCCACACTTTCGACACAACCTATATAGAAATTGCGCTAGATTTTTACAGATTCAAGCACCTTACTTTGTTATGATAGCAGCATAATGCCTGATTAATTAAAAAAATAGGTCTAAATATTAAATTTTATAATCTATTTACGTAAGGAGTTTCTTAAGAATGTATTGCAACAATTATCATAAGAATTTAGTCTTTAAAGATAAATGGAAGTTTACGAAGGGGGCACTAAGCTTAATCGCTGTTCTGATAGGGCTTATTTACCTGGCCGACGGTGTTTCAGCCGGCCCACCGGTTGACGAATATGCCGACTCGGTTGGTGGCAGTAGTGGTATTGTGGTCTTTGCTAATAATGCTACTGGCTCGCCCGACGGGAACTTCGCTGCGGTGGCTGGGTTGCTTGGCGGAGGTGATTTAACGCTGGATATGGGCCAGGGCGAAGAAGGTACCGGTAATCTCATCGTATATTATCAAGTTTTGGAGACGGGTGTCATGCCTCACATTAATTTTCTTGATGAAGATAGAAATGTAATCGCTTCAACCACTCTATCTGGTCTAATGATTAGTCCCGGAACGCTGGCGGTTACGGCTACCTATCCGAATTCTCCTACCCGCTATCGCTATGTCCAATTTATTTCAGATATAACAGAAGTTTTTCTAATCGATGCCATCGAAGCCGTTACTTTCAGTCCCGACGATGACGGCGACGGCATTCTCAACAGCGATGAGGATCGCAACCACGACGGCAACTTCGACAACGACGACACCGACGGCGATACCATTCCCAATTATCAGGACACTGACGACGACGGCGACGGTATCGACACCGCCACCGAATGTCCTAGCAACCCCTGCACCGACAGCGACGGCGACACGGTCCCCAATTACCTCGAACCCAACAACGTTGATACCGACACCGACAGCGCCATGAACCATGCCGACAACGACGACGACGGCGACACGATTTTAACCGCCGATGAGGATATCAACGGCAACGGCGACCCCACCGATGATGACCTTGATGGGGATGGTAAACCTAACTACCTCGACGACGATGATGATGGCGACGGCACGCTGACCAAAGACGAAGGCACGGGTGACTCTGACGGCGACGGTATTCCCAACTACCTTGATCCCAATTCTGGTGGCGACAGCGATAGCGACGGTATCATTGACGGCGATGAAGACCCTAACGGCGATAACAACCCGCTCAACGATGATACAGACGGCGACGGCACACCCAACTATCTCGAC
>JAGRCC010001037.1 GCA_020433785.1 Anaerolineae bacterium | reverse complement strand
ACCTGAGCTATCAAACTGACCTGGCCCCCACCGACCTGACCGACTTCTACATGACCGAAATGACCGATTTGGGCTGGCAAGAAATGCCCGATAGCGCCTTTGATAGCGCGGAACAAACCACCCGCTTCTTTGCCAACGAGGCCGACCAACTGGCCTTGATGCTCAACATTGTCCCCAGCCAAAGCCGGTACAACGTAGAACTCCGCCAATTTGAAGTCGATGAACTACTGGCCTTGCGCGATGGCGGCAGCACTGACATGCCTCCCGTCGATAGTGAAGCCGAAATGGCCGAAACTGAAACAGCCGACAGCGAACCCGCCCTTACTACCGACTCCAATCCATCCTCCGCAGTCAACTTTCCCACGCCCGACGACGCCGAAGAGATTGAGTACGACGCCGACCTGGCCGAACTGAGCTTCACCAGCGCCTCGGACATTGAAGCCCTGATCAACTTCTATCGCCAAGCCCTGCCGGCTGATAACTGGCAGGAAGACAAAACCTTCTCTATCATCACCGAATTTATGGGTTCGGTTGATTTTAATCGGGATGATGAGTCACTTTCGATTACAATTATGGGTGATCCCCTGGGCGGGAACGCCAGCGTGACGGTCGACCTCGATTCCGCGCCGTCGCTGGCCGGCGGCCCGGCCGACTCTGATCAGAGCGTTACGACAGATAGCGCCGAACCCTTAGTGGCCGAGGATAAGGATGGCCTACCGGTACCCGACAACTACACCAACTACTCCTCTGAAGGCAGCCAATATAGTCGTAAAATCATAGTCAACTCACCGTCCGATGTAACCGCACTGTCTGAGTTTTTCCAGACGGAACTGGCCAACCTGGGCTGGAACCTGAGCAACAGCAGTGAGGAGCCAAGCAGCGTCAACCTGATGTTTGAAGGTGCCGATGGCCTGTTAACCGTCGCGATCAAATCCAGCGGCAGCGAGAGCGAAGTGACCATGATTAACAAAAATAGTGCCGCCGCAACAGCCGCCGGTATTGTGCCGGCAGCCGGACAAGCCCGCATCTACTTTGGCAATCCTGCCTTTGACGACCCCGCGGCGACCACCTTCACCTTTACCTTGAACGGCCAAAATTTTGAGGTAGAGCCGCAAGCCGAAGACGCCGAGATTGGCAACGCGCCGTATATTGATCTGCCACCCGGCGAATACAGCTACCAAATGAGCGCCGAGGGTCAATCGCCTGTAACGGATAGCATCACCGTGGGCGCCGATGAAGTGTGGGGCTTGTTGGCCGGACCCTTTGGCGCCCTGCCGTTGCAACTGTACTAAACAATATGCGCTCCAGCAAAAAACGAAGTTAATACCACCAATTGATCATAGACCTACGCGGGTTCAACGCCGCGTAGGTCTTTTTCGCAACATTGGTTTAGTTTGAAGAAAATCTCTCAACGCCCTGAGCATCGATCAACTTCTCCTGCTGGCTCGAAGCTTGGCGAACTTATATATTTCGGCCAATAATTCATCGGCTTGTGCGCCCTTTAGGCCGGGGTCCGGCAGTTCCATCTGGGCGTGGAGTCGCTCCGAAATCTTGGCTGCTACCTCAAATCGGTTCGCCAAATCGAAGCGGCGCCGTAAATAGTCTTCTATCATCGCCATATCCTGAGTGGTCAATCGTTCTACGGGCAGTTGCTCGGTTTCCGGCGAAACCGTCTGAGCGCGAAGACCGGGGATCATACTATCCTGGCTCAACTCATCCAACGTTATAGTGCCGGTATCATATACCACCAAAGTGCCGGCCGCCAGATCGCCCAGGCGGCGCGATTGTTCGTTGATAAACATCGTCACTACCCCGAAGCCGTAATAAAAGGGCAAAAAATCGATCAGGCGAATGAGGTTGCGCACCACCGACTCGACCAAAGTTATGGGCGTGCCATCGAGCTTTAAAACCCGTAACCCAACCCAGCGTTTGCCGGGTGATTGGCCGTTCCACAACATTTCGAAGATGATGTAGTAGCCCCAAAAGAGTCCAAATGAAATCAGGCCCAAAATGGCACCGACCCAGACCACCACGGCTTCATCAACCCAATTACTACCCAGCAGAACGGTGGTTAAGAAGAGCGAGGCCACATTGACAATTACCATTAAAATGATTATCAATAATGTATCCACTATCGTCGCCAGAAAGCGCGAGCCGATACCCGCCACATCATAGCCAAACGCGACGTTTTCGGGGGTATCGATAGTTAAATATTTATCCGATAAACTCATGAGACACATCCTATGCTTGTTGACGAATTTATCCAATCGCGACAAAACGACTGGCAGCAGTTAACCCAACTCCTTGATCGCAGTCAAAAGAATATTCAGCAGTTGTCGCCCGACGATGTAAAAACGATGGGTCGTTTGTATCGAGCGGCCACGTCTGATTTGGCCGTGGTCCAGCGAGATTATGCCCATCACCGGGTGACGACTTACTTAAACCAATTGGTGGCCCGGGCCCATTCAATTATTTATCGCAGCGAACCCTTGGCCTTTGATCGATTTATTCGATTCGCCACGACCGGCTTCCCTCAGGTCTATCGGGAAACGCTGCCTTTTACCCTGATCGCCGCGGCCATGTTCATTATTCCGGCGATAGTCGCCGGGTTAAGCACCGCCTGGCACCCGGAACTATCAAGGTGGCTGCTACCGGAAATGGCCCAAGATATGGTCGAAACCATCGAACGAGGTGAGTTGTGGACCGACATCCCGATTGAAGAGCGCCCCTATGCTTCCTCATTTATTATGCGTAACAACATCCAGGTCGCCTTCCTGGCCTTTGGCAGCGGTATCCTGGCCGGCGTGGTCACCCTTTGGATTATGGTTTTTAACGGCCTCCTAATAGGCGGCATCACCGGGTTGACCGCCTATCACGGCCTCGGCTTTGATCTGTGGACCTTTGTCATCGGCCACGGCGTGATCGAGTTAAGCGTTATTTTCATGGCCGGAGGAGCCGGCTTAATGCTTGGCTGGGCTCTCATTAACCCCGGTCTGCGTCGCCGCCGAGATGCACTGACCATCGCCGCCGGCAAAGCTGTTAAACTCGTCATCGGGTGCGTCCCCTTGCTGATCCTGGCCGGCACGATTGAAGGCTTCATCTCGCCCGCCGAAGGCATCCCCTGGCCGGTTAAGTGGGCCATTGGCCTGGGAAGCGGGCTGCTGCTCTACGGCTACTTTTTCTTGGCCGGTCGCCAGCAAGCCAACCCTACAACAAGGTCCGACCTTTTAGCTCCAGGTAACGATTAATCACGGCCATCGACAATTGATTGGCCGGCACATCCAGAGTTAACACCCCCTGCCGCCGCAGTTGGTCGAGCGTCACCTGTCTTTCATCGAGCAGTTGCTCTGCCGCCGCGCGTTGGTACACGGTTAACGAGTCGTGCGGCCGCTGCTTGCTGGCCGCGTGAATATCGGGGTCGCTAATGGTGACTACCAGGGGCAAACTGCGCTGGGCCAATACCGATACGTGACTCACCAGCGACTCCATGCTGGTTCCTCCGCTTAAATCCGTAAAGATAATCACCAACGACCGCCGCCGCTGCTTAAGAGCCAGATAACTCAAGGCCCGCTGGTAGTTAGGCTCGACCGCACCGGCCTTGACCGCATACAACAGCTCGAGCATCCGGTAAAATTGACCGCGCCCCTGGCGGGGGCTGATAAAGGTCTGCACCTGATCGGCAAAGGTCATCAAGCCCACTTTATCCCCTTTGCCGGTAGCAACATACGTTAAAAACAGTACGGCATTCACCACATAATCCAGCTTGGCGATGCGCGCCACCGGGCTTTGCATCATCCGGCCGGTGTCCAGCACGGCGACGATATTTTGACTGCGCTCGGT
>JAGRCC010001036.1 GCA_020433785.1 Anaerolineae bacterium | reverse complement strand
CTGACGCTGACCTGATCGCCGACAGTCTGGTGCAGGCCGAATTGTGGGGTCATATGTCCCACGGAGTCTTGCGAGCCGGTTGGTATATAAACCGTATCCGGGCCGGGGTAATGCAGCCTGTGACCGAGCCTGAGTTTGTGGTCGATGCCGGCGCCGTGGCCGTGGTGAATGGGCGCGATGGTATTGGGCAGGTTATCACCGCCTTCTCTACGCAGGAGGCCGTCCGGCGGGCCAAAGCGCATGGGGTCAGCGCCGTCGCGGTCCGGAACTCCAATCACTTTGGCGCCGCCCAATATTTCACCCGTCTGGCTCCACCACAGGGGTGTATTGCCATGCTGACCACCAATTCCAGCCCAGCTCTGGCGCCTTGGGGTGGTCGAGTCAAAACCGTTGGCGTAAATCCCTGGTCGATTGCCGCTCCGGCCGGGACCAACGGGATGATGGTGATGGATATTGCCAATTCAAACGTCGCTCGGGGCAAGATTTATGTAGCGCGGCAAAAAGGACAACCTATTCCGCTCGGCTGGGCCATCAATCCAGCCGGCGAGCCGACGACGAACCCGGTCGAAGCTCTGGCCGGCGTTATTTTGCCGATGGGCGAACACAAAGGCTATGCTATCTCGGTCATGTGGGATGTCCTATCGGGGGTACTAAGCGGAAGCGCCTTTGGCGCTGGCGTGTACGGTCCTTATCAAACCGAACAACATGGCGGGGTCGGCCACTTGATCATCGCCTTAAACATCGAAGCGTTCCTGCCCCTGGCCGAATTCAATACGCGCATGGACCAACTCATCGCCGAACTCAAATCCGTACCGCTGGCGCAAGGCTTCGAGGAGATATTTTACCCTGGCGAAATCGAAACGCGGCAAAAGGCTCGCCGTGAGCAAGAGGGTATTTTTTTGCCGGAACAGACCCAAGCGGATTTACAACAATTGGCTACTGAGCTTGGCTTGGAGGCTTTATTACCGTTCAAATAAAGCAGAGTGAGATTCCTCATACTAAACTGATCTTAAAAAGCTGAGCCCGAAAACAGATATGTCTCATGTCATTTCGCAGCGCAGCGGAGAAATCCCTCGGACATTTCAATGCATGCAGCTTTCGCCGGAAAAATCACGTTGTCACCTCAAAATTCCCCAGCAGACACATTTTTAGACGTATTGTCACAGGGATTTCTCCGCCTCCGGCTACGAAATGACATGCGCAACTTTAAATCTCGAACCCAGGTTTTAAAGGTCCAATACCTCCGGGTTTTTCACATTCTCCGGTTGGCCGTTGAAAAAATCGACCACATTCTGAAAGGCCACGCCAAAGTAATACTCATAGCCGAGTCTTTCCACGTAACCCAGGTGAGGCGTACACAGCACGTTGGGCATGGTCAGCGCCCAGTAGTTGGGATCGTAGATTGGCTCTTGCTCGTATACGTCAAGCGCAGCTCGGCCAGGGCGACCCTCGGTGAGCGCCTGTTGCAAGGCGCCGGCTTCAACCAAACCGGCCCGACTGGTGTTCACAAACAGGGCCGAAGGCTTCATCTGCGCCAAATCCTCATAGCGCACCAACCCGATGGTGGCAGCATTCAATCGCAAATGCAGCGACAAAACGTCGCTGTCGGCAAAGAAGGCGGCCTTACCGGCGGCAGCCTTAAACCCATCGGCTAGGGCCTGCTGCCGCGACGACTCGCTACCCCACACCAATACCTCCATTCCAAACGCCGCACCATACCGCGCCACCCGCCGGCCGATTTTGCCGTAGCCCCAAATGCCCAGCGTTTTGCCCGCCAAACCATCGCCAAGGTTAGTTTGCCAGCGACCGGCCTGCATGCCGTTGACCGCCGGGACCAACCCTCGCATCGCGGCCATAATCAGCGCCCAAGTCAACTCGGCCGTCGCGATCGGTGACCCAAATCCTTCGGTAATGGCGATGCCACGCTGAGTACAGGCAGCCACGTCCACATGGCCGGCGACTTTACCCGTCTGGCTGATAAGTTTCAGATTGGGCAGGCGAGCCAGTAGCGGCTCGGTGATGCGAGTTCGTTCGCGGGTCAGCACCAACGCCTCGGCCGGAGCAAAGCGGCGAGCCAGCTCATCGAGATCGGTGACGGTATCGTGATACACTTGCACGTCAAAGCTATTCAGCAGTTGGAAACAGTCCAGCGTTTGAATGGCGTGTTGGTAATCATCAGGAATTACAATTTTCATTTTTTTCTCGCCTATGTTCTATTTGATGCGACCCTATTATACACTATTCCCTGCAAATCACTCCCGCTGCGCCTCGACAACGCCGACGAGCGTGTCACCTTATTAGGAAATGACACGAATGGTCTCTAAACGCTTATCTTCGGGGCCGACCACGCCCCCACCCATACTCATAATAAAGCGCAGGTAGTCCACTGTATCTTGGTTGATGACTTCACCGGGGACGAGTAAAGGGATACCCGGCGGATAAGGGATGATATTCTCGGCGCAAATTTGACCGATAGCGGTATCGAGCCGTACATGTTCGGAAGGGACAAAATAGGCTTCACGCGGACTGAGGGCCATTTCAGGTAAAGCAGCAGGCGGGGTCACTTCATAATCGCGCACAGGCTGACCCGATGGTCTCTGACTGATGGATTTGAGCGCATCGAGCAATTTCATCACACTGAGTTCGGTATCGCCGATGGTTAAAGAGCAAATCACATGCTTGAGGTCTGAAAATTCTCCATCAATCCCGTATTCTTTGCGGAGCAATTGATAGAACTCAAAGCCATTCCAACCGGTATCACTGACGCGAATGACCAATTTGGTGGGGTCATAGGTAAAAATGCCATGTGAACCGAGCAAATCTTCCCCGTAACACCATAAACCGTCAATTTGGCGAATGGCTTCACGCGCCATGACGGAAAGTTGATAGACATCATCCAGCAAGGCCCGACCTTGAGTCGCCATAAATTGACGGGCGGCATCCAAAGAAGCCAGCAAAATTGAACTGGGCGAGGAGGTTTGCAGTAAACCTAAAATTTGGGCAACCCGCGCTGCATTGACCCGGCCATGATTAAGGTGGAGCATACTACATTGCGTTAAGGCGCCTTGGGTTTTGTGGGTACTTTGGACAATGACATCGGCCCCTAATTGGGTCGCGCTATCGGGTAAAGCCTCATGGAAAGCCAAATGTGAGCCGTGAGCTTCATCAACAAGCATCATAGCACCGTGAGCATGGGCCATGTCGGCCAATTGCTTCACATCTGAAAGATAGCCATAGTAATTAGGCGAGGTGACGTGAATGGCCCTAATCTGATGTTCTTGGAATAACCGGGCCACAACCTGGG
>JAGRCC010001035.1 GCA_020433785.1 Anaerolineae bacterium | reverse complement strand
GGTGGTGGTCATATCGCGCGATAGTCACGTCCGTCGAACCGCTAAGCAGGCCGGGGCTTGGGCCTTAGTGGAAGGCGGCGACGATTTGAACGACGCGCTGCGGCAAGCCACGCGATGGGTGGCCGGTCGTCACCACGGCGCGCTGCTGATCCTGCCCGCCGACCTCCCCCTCCTAACCCTGGCCGATCTGACCGAACTGATAGACCTGAGCCGGCCGTCGCCTTCTTTGGTCATTGCTCCTTGTCACCGCACCAATGGCACAAATGCCTTGTTAATTGACCCGCCGGATTTGATCGATTTTCAATTTGGACCGGATAGTTTTGCCCGGCATCTGCGGGCCGCACAACAAAAAGGCGTCGAGGCCGTAATCTATCGTTCGCCGACGACGGCGTTTGATTTGGATTTGCCGGAGGATCTCAAAGCCTTACAAAATTTTCAGATCTAGAAATCGCCCTAATGGCGTGAGACCAGGTTTGGGGCATTCGTCTCGGTCAGAGGCAGCGAGATGGTGAAGGTGGTGCCGACCCCGACGCTACTAGTCGCATCGATATGACCGTGGTGAGCATCGATGATTTCTTTGATGATGGCCAGCCCCAGCCCCGCGCCGCCGCCCCGCTTGCGGCTTTTGTCGATCTGATAGAAGCGTTCAAAAATGCGAGCCAAGTCATCGGGAGGGATGCCAGGGCCGGTATCGCTGATGCTGATTTGCACCGTTGGGCCTTGTTTGACCACCGGGGTCGAAGCGTTTGTTTCAAGCGGATGGCCGTCCATCCGGCGGGATTGTGCCCCGTCTCGCCCCACGTGAGCCGATATCGTAATTTGGCCACCCGATGGGGTATGGCGCAGGGCATTGTCCAGCAAATTGGTAAAAACTTGGGCCAGACGATCGCCATCACCGATGATCGACGGCAGGCGATCCCACTGCCTGACGACGGTGATCTGTTTTTCAACCGCCTGCGGCAGCAGCCGGTCGGCCGTGCTGCTGAGGATTTGATCGAGGTCCAGCGAGGTCAGATGCATCACGACCTGACCGGAGTCGATGCGGGCCAGATCGAGCAGGTCCTCAACCAGGCGGCTCATGCGTGAGGCTTCCTCGTAAATAATGCCCGCGGCCCGGCGTCGAGCCGCCTCATCGTGAGCAGCCCCCTCCATAAGCGCCTGGGAAAAGCCCTTGATAGAGGTCAACGGCGTCTTTAATTCGTGCGATACATTGGAGACAAAATCGCGCATGGCTTGTTGGCTGGCTTCAACCCGGCCGGCCATGGTGTTGAAGCTGGCGCTGACCCGGCGAATCTCCGGCGGGCCGGTTTCCGGAACGCGCTGGGTGTAATCGCCGGCGGCGACGGCCCCGGCGGCCTGAGCAATGCGCGACAACGGCAGCGCAATCGAGCGAGCAATGAAAACCCCAACGATTAGTGATACGAACAGACTGACGCCGCCGGCCACCAGAAACCCTAAACTCAATTCTGAGATAACGTTAGGGATACGCCCGGCCTCGGCCGCGAGAGCGACCACATAACCGACCGGATGGTTATTATCACCGACCGGCTCGGCCGCGAAGTTGGTGGCCTGACCATCCGGAGCCTCAAACGTGCCGACCAGCGTATTTCCGAACAGCCGCGGGGCCAATCGCTCCAGAGCCAACGTTCGGCCCAGCCACTCATTCCTGGTATCGGCTACCACCACACCTTGGCGGTCGACCACAACCAGGTGGAAATTATCGGCTAGCGGGCTGTTGGTAATTCGCTCATTGATCTCCTGGATGGTGTTGCCCCGGCGCAAAAATATATCGAGCCGGCGAGCCACCTGCCGGCTTTGACTGGCCAATTGAATCCGACTAATTCGGTTTTGGATGGGGCGAGAGATGAGGAGTAGGGTGAGAATGGATAAAAACAAGGTAATGACGATAATGAGCGTGTAAGAGAGCACCAATCGACCGCTTAACTTCATTCATCAATCACCATTTTGTAGCCCACCCCCCATATGGTTTCGATTCTCAGAGTGTTGTCTCCTTTAAGCCGATCCCGCAGGTGAGCCACGTGGACATCAACCGTGCGGGTTTCGCCGTAAAAGTCGAAGCCCCAGGCCAAATCGAGTAGTTTTTCCCGACTAAGGGCTAGCCCCTGATTTTCCACAAAAACCTGGAGCAGATCAAACTCTTTCGTCCGCAGGTCGAGCGGCTGGTCGCCCAGATGGGCTTCACGTCGGGCCGGATCGATGCTTAAGGGGCCGGCTTGGAGGGCCGCCGCATCGGGTTGGGGCGACGGCTGAACCCGACCGCGTCGCAAAACCGCCTTAACGCGGGCCACCAATTCGCGAGGGTTGTAGGGCTTGGTCATGTAGTCGTCCGCGCCCAATTCGAGGCCCACAATTTTGTCGATGTCGTCATCCCGGGCGGTCAGCATAATGATCGGCACTTGGCTCTTGGCCCGGATTTTTTTGCAGACTTCCCAACCGTCTAACTCAGGCAGCATCAGATCGAGCACGATCAGGGCCGGACTGAGCTCTTCAAATTTGCGGAGGGCATCCAGGCCATCGACCGCCGCGGCTACCCGATAGCCGTCATTTTCAAGATAAAGCCGACCCAACTCGATGATGTTTTGTTCGTCATCAACGATCAAAATGAGTTCTTTGCTTTTGGGTTTGTCCATAGCTTTTTCTTAGCCTTCGCCTTATTTTACCCCACTCGCTCCGGCGGCGACAGATGCATACGCGTCGGACTCCAGCGTTCGCCCAGCGACACATAGACACCGTCGCTGCCAACGGTGATCTGTTCCGTGGCTTCGATGTGCGGGGCGCGCAGCCGGCTGGCCATAAATCGCTCCAGGGAGAAATCGCCACCGGCCAGACGTTGGAAAATTTGTTCATCGAGGCCGATGTGCAAATCGGCTTCAGGGATGGCCTTGAGGCGAAAGGTCCGGTCCTGGTAGGTTTCAAAAACCGGCGGGCCGCCGTAATCGGCTTGGAGCAAATCAAAAAGAAGGGTGTAGTAGGTGATCAGATAGGCTTTGGGTGTTAGCGCTAAATTTGGGTTCTCGCTGCCGGTATTGGCCGGCGGATCTTCCAAATAGGCTTTGAGAATCTTATTTTGAGCCGTAAAATAACTGGCCAAGCCGACCAGCAACGCCGGTTTTTGACCGGCGATAAACGCTTGCGAGCGCGATTTCAGGCGGCGCAGCGTCCGGCGGCTCAGCCAATTACTGCGGCCCTTAGCCTCAGCCACCAGCCATTTGCCATTTTTGCCCAGTCCGACGAGATCGGGTGACGGGCTGGGCAGTTGAGCCAGACTTTGGGTGTAGGTATCCAGATGCAGCAGCCAGGGTGTGGCCAGTAACTTTTCGACAAAGAGTTTGGTTAGGGTCAAACTCAAAAAGTAGGAGATGGCCGACTTTTCCGGAGAACCTAGTTCTTGGAAGGCGGGTGACTGGATGATATGGGTATCTAGGGGGCCCCATAGACCAGGCCGGTAATCGGCGGCTTGCAGGTTGGTGTAGAGCAGGGTGCTGCGGTAGACGATCTCGAAATAGGCGTAGGTGTCAGGCCGAATGACGTGACGCAAATTACGGCGGCCAACGGTCAGGCCGGCCCAAACGATATCGGACCAGGCGCAGCGCAGTTGATCGGGCCGGGTCAGTTTTGGTCCAAATTTTTCGGAGAAGCCATTGGGAGCGTACTCGATAATTAGCACAGTTTAGTCTATCAACAGACCAGGTGACTGGCACTTAACGGCCGAAACTGCATGGATGTATTCCATTCAGAGTTTTCGATTTAAACAAAAGTGCCAGTCACCT
>JAGRCC010001034.1 GCA_020433785.1 Anaerolineae bacterium | reverse complement strand
GCCTTAGCTCTGATGGGCTTACTACCAACTAAAGCACGATGTTCATTCCCGTTACAAAATTCCCCTTAATCCCTACTCCCTACCCCCTATCCCCGTCTTTCACCCACACGGTCGCGGCATCGTCAACGTCCAAACGGTGTCAAGAAAATAAGCTCCCCCCTGACTAAAATCAAAACCACCAACGGTCTGCTTGAGTTCCGGCTGATTCGGCAGCAAGCCGGCTACAATATCGATCTCGGCCTGGCGCGCCGTGAGCTTCGCCGGCGTTAAATTCCAATCGAACACCGCGTCCACAAACGGCCCAAACATCGACTGGCTGAGATCGGGCTGCTGGAGCAGGCTGTTAATCGTGTTGAACTCAGCCTCGGTCGGGTGCTGGGCCGTCGTCTGGAAATCACCGCTGATGATCAAATTGCCGTCTTCCACCACCCGATAATGCCCATCAACCGAGGTCATCACCGCTTTGCGTTTGGGATAGCCGTACAAAATTTTACCGGCCAAAATCGGCAGTTCCTTATTGAGAAACAGCAGCGGCGTAAACAAAAACGGTCCGCGACAAGCGGTTTTGGGGTGTTTCCACTGGACAAACGGAATCACAAAAGCATACTCCATATAATCCATATGAAAAAACGGAAAAATATTAATATGGACATCCCGCTCATCGCCAAACAGAATATTAACCGGGTGCGTTCCCGGCGGTGTGATCGACTGGGGGGCCAGCTCCAATTCATCCGGCAGCCAAGACTGAACCAGGCCCGCTTCAAGCGGCAGAACAACAATCGTACATAAATAATGGCCTACGCCATGCATCGGAGAATGCTCCTTATTGAAAATAGTTTCTTCAATGAAAAAAGACGGTCGGTTATTGACGTCTGATCGGGGTCAGTTTGGTGAAGAAATTAACAGCAGGTGATATGTATCAGCATAAAGAACTGGCTTGATTGTACCATAAAAGAGAGGGTTACACATCTGAAAGGGGGTAGAATCGCGTTTCATATTATAGTTGATGAAATGACCACTCCTGCTATAATAGTGTCAGTAAAGCAAAACGTTGCCATTCACATAGGAGGCAATTTATGACGGTTCCAGGCATCACCTTAGAATTACCCCCCGCTCTCTATCAGCGTCTGGCTGAGGTCGCAGAAGCGTCCCATCAGTCGCTTAACGACGTTGTTCTGCAATCAATTCAAACCGGCTTACCGCCCAGTCTGGATCATGTTCCTGATCGTTTCCGCGTCGACTTAATCGCCCTAAATCAGTTGAGCGATGATATATTATTGGATGTTGCCGCCCTTGATTTAGCTGATGATAAGGCTGCGCTTTATGAGGAACTGCTGTTCAAAAACCAACAGGAACAGCTAGAAGAAAATGAGCAAGCACTCTTAGATACCCTTCGAGAAGAAGCTGATTTGCTCATGTTGCGCCGTGCCTACGCCTATGCCCTTTTAAAATGGCGAGGTCATCGAATCCCTACCGTGGTTGATATGCAAACACCATGAGTAAGACCTACATTCCTGTTGAAATTCGGCGACAGGTTGCAGAAGAAGCCCGTTATCGATGTGGCTACTGTTTAACCGCCCAACGCATCATTGGGCGCCCAATGGTGATCGATCATCTCATTCCAGAGTCGCAGGGTGGCCCAACAATTCGTGAAAATCTATGGTTAGCCTGCCGCCGGTGTAATGAATTCAAAGGTACACAAACTCACGCCGTTGATCCTCATACGCAAAAAACTGTGTCCCTCTTCAATCCTCGTCAACAATCGTGGCGGATTCATTTTACTTGGAGTAGAGATGGAACCGAAATTATCGGTTTAACCGCTACCGGACGAGCAACTGTTGCTGCTTTACGTCTGAACAATCCTGAAATTGTAGCCGCCCGCTCATTATGGGTGCAGGCTGGCTGGCATCCGCCGCATGATTAGCAATCAGCCCCACCGCTAAAAAGTATTAACGCAAAATCCGCTACAGCCGCCAGAGATGCAAAATAAAAATCGTAAAACCGTTTACAACTTTCGCGACTTTTGCGCTCTTGTGTCAAAATTCTTGCCTCAATCCCGAAGAGTCCTCACTGTTTAATACTACGCATAGCCAAATATTTATTCTCTCAAATACAAATCTCTTTACATTCCCTGACACAAGCATAATTTGCCGGAACATGTTTGTACAGGCCGAAACATGTCCGTACAAATCGGAACATGTGGCTACAGCAGAGAATCACTGCGTAAATGGAGAGAACAATAAAGTGCGCGTTGAAACATTTCAGTAATGCGTGGATTTTAATATCTCAGGAGTTGGAAAGCCATTGTAAACTTCAAATGAAAAAAATATGGAGGAGTTTTCTTAATAGGGTGTAAAAAAACAACTCCGCGCTCTCTGTTTTTTAGAAACCAGGGTTTTGATATCTTAGGACTTACGCACTTCAAAAATTCTTAACCACGGATTTCACGGATTACACGGATTTTTATCTTTTTAATCTGTGAAATCTGTGTAATCCGTGGTTGATTTTGAGACAAAGGGCTTTAACTGCGTAACTCATAATCTAATGGATAACCTTTTGGAGCAAAAGAGGTTTCTTTTTAATGCTAAAAACCCTGGTTTCTTGTTGTAACAATAAAAACAACTCCGCGCCCTCTGTGGTAAAAACCTCCGCCGGTCATCAAGCCATACTGCCGCGCTTACATCCGGCCCTGCAAACTGCCCGCATAACCGGTTAGCTCGATATAACCGTAACCGTTCTGGCTGCCTTCAATCTTAACCGCCCCCTCCCAATAGTCGAAGGAAACATTTAGCTCCTGGTCGTTAAGCAGCGGCGTGATGTGTAAATCGATACTGGCTTTCGGCACGGCAAACTGCCACTCGGCGGGATAGGTGGCCTCGGTATGGGGGCTGGTCCAGGTGTCCAGCGCCGTCATCTGGACGTCGGCCAGCGTCAAATAGTCGGTGCTGCCGTCGGGGTTAACGATAATCCCGGCTGAAACCGGAGCAAAACTGCCATTCTGACCGTGAATAAAATAGAACATCACCTCACGGTTATCATCGAGTTGTAGCGAAAACCAGTCCCAACCCGCAGCCTCTTTACCCAAAATCAAGGTGCTCCACTCGCGGTCCATCCATGAGTTTCCGGTCACTTCAAATGTGCCGCGTGGCGTCGTGATTGTGCCGGTGGTGGTATTATTGGTCAGCGAATAGTAATAGCTGGCATTTCCACTCTCATCACCCTTCGCGCTCAGGCCGTGATCCCCCTGCAAAGCCGCCGGTTTCGTCTGTTCTAAAATCAAGTCGATGCCGATGTCGCCATCGCTCGCTTTCACCCGCACTTGCCCCGGCTCGATTTCACGCGCCTCCCAATCATCGATCCAAACGTGATAGGTGGGCAAGCCCTGCGCCCCGGCCAGGCCCGCCGCGGCCCGGCTGTATCGCTCGTGGGCCTCAAACGTTTCGCCGGCCACGTCCGTCACCGTGAAATGGGCAAAATAAATCTGGCGCGCCCCCCACTCGGATGCTCGCTCCGGTTCGCCGGGAACAAGGCCTCGTCGGAAAATCGTAAATTGATAGCCATAGCGATTCCCGTTCGCATCACTGAGGTTGCCGGTGTAGTACCACCATTCAGCCCGAAAATCAGGATGCGGCCCGTGATCGGCCGGAAATTCAAACTCGATGACTTTATCTGCCCTGGCGAAGCCCTCGGTGCCATACGCTTCGACGTTCGCTTCCTGCACACTAGCCGATATCTCATTCGTCTCCGCATCGACCTGGTTGTACACCACCACGGCCACACCGGACAGCACCACCAGCGCAATCATAATAATTATCAGACGCATCCCATTACTCCGTAACTTCGCCAATTATCCATTATCCATTGTCCATTATCAATTGTTCTCACTCTTCCCGAATTGCTGTCGCGATCTGCAACTGATTCAACCGCAGCAGCGGGTAAACCCCCGCCAGCAGCGCCGCCACCAGCGCGACCATCAGCGCCACGCCGAAAATAGTCGGGTCGGTCCGCATTTGCAGCGACCAGCCGAACG
>JAGRCC010000106.1 GCA_020433785.1 Anaerolineae bacterium | reverse complement strand
TGGCAGCGGCCATAGATTTCTCCTCTAAAAGGAAATAAGATGTAGGGAGTACGGAGTAGGGAGTAGGGTTTTAGACTGTACACCGAACTCTCTACTCCGTACGCCTTACCCCCTGATCACAACTTTAACTATACTGAATACGCGGGTCCAGCCAGGCGTAAACAATGTCAACCATCAAGTTGGCCAGAACCAATAACACAGAAAAGATTAAGCTCACGCTGGTGATGACGGGGTAATCACGACTGCTGATACTGGTGACGAAATATTTGCCCATGCCGGGAATGCCAAAAATCTGTTCGACTACAAAGGTGCCGGTGACCAAAATGACCAGCAGTGGCCCTAAGACGGTGATGACGGGGATCAGGCTGTTTTTGAGAGCGTGGACGAGCATGACCGATCGTTCCCGCAGCCCTTTGGAGCGGGCGGTGCGAATGTAATCTTCGCGGATGACTTGCAGCAGGCTGGCGCGGGTTAAGCGGGAGACGGAGGCTGAGAAGGCCGTACCCAACGTAAAGGCCGGCAAAATGGCGTGCGACCAAAATTCCCAGGTAAAAAAGTTGGTGGGAAACAGGCCCAGGATAAAGGGCGGCTTCGCGCCCCAGGTGGCTACTTCAAACCAGCCCAGGGTGAGCGGAAAGAGCCAGATTAGCAGCGGACCCAGCACTAAGTTGGGAATCGAAAGGCCCAACACCGCCACAAAGCTGCTGGAGTAATCGAGCCATGAGTTTTGGCGCAAGGCCGATATAATCCCGGCCGGAATGCCGATGATAACGGCCAAAGCTAGCGCCAGCAAGCCCAACTGAAAGGAAATCGGAAAAGACTCGGCTACTAAGTCGTTGACCGTGCGGCCACGCTGTTTCATGGCCATGCCCAAGTCGCCGCGAATCAGCCCTTGAGAAACGCCGGAATCGGCTGTAGCCTGGACAGCGTCGCAGCCGGGCAAGAAGGCCAGCCCGGTACAGATGCCGGCAGTGATGTCGTCGCCCAGCACGTAGGATGAGAACTGCCAGCCTAACGGCCAATCCAAATGATGGCGGCGCTCAAGGTTGGCCGTAACCGCCTTGGGCAAGCTTTTATCGCCGACAAAGTCGAACGGCCCGCCGGGAATGGCCCGCATGAGGGCGAAAATGACAAAGGTCAACAGTAGAATAACCGGAATTGATGAGAGCAAACGACGAATAATATAAACGACCATGGGCTTTACCCTGAAATGGATTTTGATATCTAGTTCAAGTTGCCGGCTATGCGCCCCCGAGGCCAGACCTGACAGGTTTCCAAAGATATTGTTCCACCTAAGCTGTAACCCTATCGGGTGAGGAGATCAGTCCAACAGGGTCTTGTAAACCCTGTCAGGTCTTCACTATAGCAGCAACGTGATGATAAAAGCGACGCAGCCCTGGTGTGGCTGCGTCGCTTATGGGTACGTGAGATCTCACTGCCACGGCAGCGAGGACGCAGGGCCGACTACTTTAAAGCCGCCCGCTGCGCGTCAACATCAATGCGCCACTCGGCAATGGGGTCGCCGGAAACCGGACCGAGGACCGGGGTGACCCACGGTTTGAACATGCGGATGGAGGTATAGTAGTAGATCGGCGCCATAGCGACCTCGTCATCAACGAGTATTTTTTCGGCTTGGGCATACATTTCCTGGCGCTTGGCCAGATCGGTTTCAAAAGCGGCATCCAGAACCAGGGCATCGTAGTCGTCGTTAAAGAATTTGGAATAGTTCTGGGCGCTCTTAGAGTTAAAGACCTCGTTAAGCCAGTTGTTGGCATCCGGGTAGTCAGTACACCAGGCGGAGCGATAGATGTTCGGTTTGTTTTCATCCGGCGCGGTCGGATCTAAGGTGTCCAGATAAACGGCCCATTCCTGGTTCTCAATGGTGATTTGCGCTTTGGGGAAAGCTTCCTGCCACATGGCTTGAATGGCCTGGGCAATTTGGGCGTTCGACTCAGATGTGTTGTGGCCCAAGACCGCTTCAAGCCCTTCACCTTCAGGGAATCCGGCATCGGCCAGCAGGCTTTGCGCTTCAGATATCCGATCGCCATAATCGGCCAGTAACTCGGCCCCAATCTCCATATTATCGGCCACCGTGCCAAAAACTCCGGGGGGTACAAACGAGTGAGCCGGGAGTTGTTGGCCTTTGGTGACGTTGTCGATTAAGCTTTGGCGATCAATGACCAGAGAAAAGGCCTTCCGAACATCAGGATTGTCAAAAGGCGGCTTGGTCATCACAAAGCCGTAGTAATAGGTGCAGGTTTTCGGGGTAATGTGCAGCTCCTGACTTAACTGAGCATCGGCTTTGATGCGGTCCATATCGGGCAGCGGCGGGCCCCAGCCCGGATCAGACCCCATCACGTCGACTTCATTGCTCTCGTACAGGGCCATTTCAGTGGAGGCTTCGGCAATGACCGGCCCGCCGTAGACTTCAATTTGCACGTCATCGGCATTAACCCACAGAGGGTTCTTTTCAAGATAGAGGGACGCGCCATAGTTCCGTTCCAACAAGGTGTATGGCCCATTGGTGATAATGTTGCCGGGGTCAACCCACTTCTCGCCAAACTCTTCAATGGCTTCTTGAGGCACGGGATAGGTAGTTGACAGCGCGGCAATTGAAGGGAAGAACGCCGCCGGGGCCACCAGGGTAAAGACCACGGTAGTATCGTCGGGGGCTTCAACGCCAACATTGGCCAGCATCTCTTCCATATCGGCGGTTTCCGGGTCGGCGGTATTGGCTTCTTCAGCCCCTTTGATGTAGTAAAGGACGTAAGCATAGTCAGAGGCTGTATCGGGATCGACGGCGCGTTTGACAGCGTAAACCACATCACCGGCCACCACCGGGCGAATCGTTTCATACTCGCCGTCAGCATTGCGGCGCACCCAGTTGATGTCGTCGCGCAGTTTAAAGGTCCATTGCAGACCGTCTTCGGAGACATCCCATTCGGTGGCTAAACTCGGCTTCACTTGGGCGTCTTGATCAAAGCCAGTTAAGCCCACAAACATCTGGCGCACGAAGAAATTGGAGGTGGTGTCAGTTACTAAAGCGGGGTCTAGCGTAGGGGGATCGCTGCCGATGACAGCGCGCAGGGTAACGCGATCAAACGGGTCGCCGATCACGCCTGAGCCGGATGACTCAGAGGCCGCTGCCTCGTCAGCGGCGGGTTCTTCCTCGGCCGGGGCGTCGGCGGCCGGGGCATCTTTGCTTTGTTCAGCGGGGGCCGGCTGCGCCGCCCCGCCACAGGCCGCCAACAGGCTAGCCAGGGTTAAAATGAAAAATAGTATGGTTAACTTTTTGAACATACGTAAAAACTCCTCCCTAAGGGTATCGAAAACTTATGTATACACTATCTATATATGATGAGACGTTACATGCGGCTGGCAGCGACGAAGTGACCGGGACTCACTTCGGTCATGGTTGAGTCCCGTTCGGTATAGTCAAAACTGGGGTCCATAATCAACCGTTTGCGCGTTTTTTCGATGTCGGGGTCGGGAATGGGTACGGCTGACAGCAGGACCTTGGTGTAGGGGTGCAAGGGATGCTCGTACAACTCGTTAGTTTCGGCCAACTCGACAATTTTACCGCGATACATGACCGCCACGCGGTCGCAGATGTAGCGAATCATACTCAGGTCGTGGGCAATAAAAAGGTAGGTCAGGTTAAATTCCTGCTGCAAATCTTGCAACAAGTTGACGACCTGAGCCTGAATCGATACATCCAGGGCGGAGATCGGTTCATCGGCGACAATAAATTCCGGCTGTACGGCCAGGGCGCGGGCAATGCCGATGCGCTGGCGCTGACCGCCCGAAAATTCGTGCGGGTAGCGATTCACATAATAGGGATTAAGGCCGACGATATCCAGCAGTTCCCGCACTCGCTCGCGACGGGCTTTGCCGGTGAGCAGCCCGTGGACTTCCAAAGGCTCACTCACAATGCTGCCTACGGTCATACGCGGATTGAGCGACGCATAGGGGTCTTGAAAGATCATCTGCATGCGGCGGCGCATCTTACGCAGCCCTTCCCCCTTCATTGTGGTCAATTCCTGGCCGTCGACCACAACCGAGCCGGAGGTAGCACGATGAAGCTGCAGGATCGTCCGGCCGGTGGTGCTTTTGCCGCTGCCCGATTCGCCCACCAGCCCCAGTGTCTCGCCGGGGTAGATATCGAAGGAAACATCATCAACGGCCTTAACGGCTCCCACTTGTTTTTGAAAAAATATCCCTTTGGTGATGGGAAAATGCTTAACCAGACTACGCACTTGAAGCAGCGGCTGGCCCTTTTTTCCATTCGAGGCAGAAGTTGCTCCGTTTGCGCTCATCCTTGCATGGCCTCCTCGTAAGGTTTTTCTTTGACTGCCTGGCGCAAATCATACCAGGCGGCTACATAATGATTGGGGTCGCCGTCTTCAACCGGCCGCAGGGGCGGGGTTTCTTCCCAGCAGCGGGGGGTGGCGTACGGGTTACGCGGGGCAAAGGGATCGCCCACAGGCTCGGAATGCATATCCGGGGGTGAACCGGAAATTTGCACCAGACGGGTCGCGCCCTTTTTGATATCGAGACGCGGCAGCGACTTCAACAGACCGAGGGTGTAGGCGTTGCGCGTGTCTTTGAACACCGCCCGTACCGGGCCGCGTTCCATGATGCGGCCGGCGTACATTACTTGAATCGTATCGGCCAGGCCGGCTACCACACCCAGATCGTGAGTGATCCAGATCATGGCCATACCCAGTTCATCCTTCAATTTTTTAACCAGTTCGATAATTTGAGCCTGAATGGTCACATCAAGGGCGGTGGTCGGCTCATCGGCGATGAGTAGTTGCGGGTTACAGGATAAGCCCATGGCGATCATCACCCGCTGGCGCATCCCGCCGGAGAATTGGTGGGGGTAATCGCTCAAACGGCGATGGGCATCGGGGATACCGACCATATCTAATAGCTCCCCGGCCCGATTTTTAGCCTGTTTGTCGTTCATGCCCAGATGAAGCTGAAGGGCCTCGGTAATCTGCTTACCGATGGTCAGCACCGGGTTGAGGGAGGTCATCGGGTCTTGAAAGACCATGGCAATTTTGCCGCCGCGTATTTGGCGGATTTCCTCATCCGACATTTTGAGCAGGTCTTGGCCTTCAAAGAGCACCTGCCCGCCTTCGATTTTGCCGGGTGGCATCGGGATGAGTTTGAGCATCGACAACGCGTGCACACTTTTGCCGCTGCCGCTCTCGCCGACAATTCCCAACGTTTCGCCCTCGTTGAGGGTGTAGGATACGCCATTTACGGCGTGAACCACCCCATCTTGGGTGTAAAAGTGAACCGCTAAATCTTTAACCTCTAATAAGACTCCCATGCCAAGGCTATCTCCTCCTTAGTTTTACGTCAGACGTGACGTTATCTTGATGGGGTAGGGGGTAGGAAGTAGGGATTAAGGGGAGATGCTCATTATTCCCTATCCTTAACTACCTCTCAGCAAGATTGTTATTGAATTTAATGTTCCAAAATTGAAATGTACTGAAACTTTGGAATTTTGATCGGCGGGGGTTGAAAGCCCTGAACGTAGGGCTTGACCAGCCAATTATCAACGCCAAAGTAGAGCGGCACCCAGGCGGCGTCGGTCAAAATCATCTGTTCGGCCTGTTGGTAGAGCGCTAATCGCTCTTCAGTATCTTGGGTCCGGCGGGCTTGATCAAGCAGCGTGTCAACTTCGGGATTGCTGTAACCGCCGTGGTTTTGACTGCTGTTGGAGTGAAACAGCACTTCCAAGAAATTTTGGGGGTCGGGGTAGTCGGCTACCCAGCCCAGTTGGTAGATCTGGTAAGTAGGGTTAGGCTGATTCAGGTCCGCCAAAAATTCGGCCCAGGGCGTTTGCTCCACCGTCACTTCAACGCCAAGATTCTGTTTATAAGACTCGACCACCGACTCGATGATTTGGGGCGCGCGCCCGCCGGCGCCGCTGATATTCAACGTAATTTCGGGCAGTTCGGTCACATCGCCGTAAGACGATTCGGCAATTAATTCCAGTGCCCGCTCGGGGTCATATTCAAAATCGCTTAAATTGGGGTTTTTATAGCCGGGCATGGTCGGCGGCACAATCCCATTTGCCGCCGGGACGTTGCCTTGAAAGACAATTTTGACCATTCGCTGCTTGTCCAGAGCTAGGTTAAAAGCCTGACGCACTTTGGGATCATCAAAAGGCGGTTTGTTGACATTAAAACCCAGGTAAGAAACATCCAACCCCGGGGTGGTGATCAATTCTTTGCTGAGCGGATTGTTGGGATCGGTAGCTCGGCTCAAGTTGCCGGTGCCGATGTTAATGGCATCGTAGGTTGCGCCGGGTAGATCGAACTCCTGCAGGATTTGTTCGAGTACATTCTCTTGATCAGGCGGTACGTAAGCGCTGATTATATGGTACTCCTCTAAAGCCGGCGCGCCGGCAAAGTCGGCTGAAGAGAGCCGGTTGCCGACATCTTCCGGCATATTGAAAACCAATTGGCTGCCCTGGCCGGTATTGGCCGGCGCAGCACCCAGCAAGGAAATCGACTGACTAGAGGCCAGATTAAGCGTTTGGGAAATGGCGGTAATCAACTGTTCAACCCATTCGACGGTCAATTCTTCAAAGTCCTGATCAACCAACAGCAGGGCCTGCACGGTATCGCCTTCGTAGGCGGCCATGCCGTTGACCGGCGCGTCGATCAAATAGGCGACTTTGTCCAAAATAGGTTTAGGATCACGATAGTAGTTATCATTGCGTTCTAATAGAATGAGGCCATCATCGGGCGCGTACTTCGCCAACTTAAAGGGGCCGCTGCCGTTGGGACTGGAGGCCCAGTCCGGTCCGCTTTCAACATTCTCCTGATCGAGCACGTAAGCAGTGGGATAGGTCATTTTGGCCAGGAAAAAGCCTTTGGGTTCGTCGATGGTCAACTGCAAGGTGCTGTCATCGACCGCGACCACGCCAGCCACCTCATCGGCGTCGCCTTGCAGCTTAGCCCGGCAGCCAACAATATCGCCCAGGTAGGTGTCGGCCGTCGGCGAACCGGTGGCCGGATCGCAGGCGCGCTCTAATGACCATTTAAAATCCGCGGATGTGATGGGTTTTCCATCTTGAAAAACAGCGTTGTCTCTCAACTTGAAGGTGTAGACAACGCCATCGTCGGAAATTTCGTAACTTTCGGCCAGATCGGGGATTAAGTTAAGTTCGTTATCATAGGCCATCAGGCCGCTGAAGATTTCCACCACATATTCGGCCGAGGTTGAGTCGCCGCTCAGGTGGGGGTCCATTGCGGGGGGGTCGCTACCGGGCAGGATAAAAACCTGGTCTTCGGCCAAGGCCGAGGATTGGACCGGCTGCTCGGCCACCGGCGCATCTTCAGCAGCGGGGGCTTGAGCGGTATCTTGATCAGCGGGTGATTCACTCTCTCCTGAGGCCGGCTCGCCGACGGCGGCCGCATCACTTTCTGACTCAACGGTTTCACTGCCTGATTCGACAGCGGCCGTGGGTTGTTCTTGACGACTTCCAAGGCCTTGGGTTAAGCCGCAGGCCAAGGTGGCAATGAGAAGCACTCCAAGAATCAGCGGTAGTAGGCGACGTGGGTGTGCGCTTCCAATCATTCTGTATCTCCATCAGTGTAAATCGGGTATCAATATGATTAATGAGATGAGGTAAAATGGGTCGAAGTGAGAGTTTTTAAATTTTCGATATTGTATTGTTATTAAAGGTAAAAGTCAAACACTTCATAAATGCGAACCGATGTGGTATGATGACGCCATGACTGATTATACCGCTTTTCTAGCCCGATTAATCGACCATAAAACGAGTCCTATACCTGCCCAACAGCAAGCGTTGATCACGCATATCGGCCGGGTTCCCTTCTCAACGGCTCCGGTGGCGGCGGACCCTGGCCTATGGGGCGGCTTTTGGCATTTTGATGTGATCGGGCCGGGGTACACGTTGCCGGCGGTGGAACTGTCGCTGCTGCGCGCGATCCGCCTCGATCAGTTGTGGCCGGCCGACACCACCATCGAGCAGTTTGTGGGCGACTTGCGCCGGGCTATCGGCCATCCTCAGGCGGGGGTGTGGCTGCTGCGGGTTATCGACCACCCCTGCGCCGTTCTGGCCGCGCCCGCCGACCACTCGGGTCTGGTCACTGTGGTGTGGTACTGCGCCACGACCGACGCCCTCCACGCCGGGTATCGCACCACGCCGGGTCGGCTGGTGCTGCCGCCGGGAGCAACGCCGAGCCACGTGGCGGCCTTCGACATTGCCGGGCCGGCCCCGGTTGAGCTTGATCAAACCTGGCTGGCTGACAGCGTAGAAGAAGGAACGTTCGACAGCCGGCCAGCGTCTTTGAGCGCCGAACTTGATCGGGCCATTTTACGCATCCGAAATAATTTCTAAAAGTGACAGTCCCTTGAGTACATTAAATCGACCTATTTGAGCCGCCCTAAATGCTAATTTAGCCACTATTAAGTGACTGTCATCTGATTTTCTATCGAACTAAATGACTTGCCGCCCTTAATATTCATGGTAAAATGGAACCACTCTGCCCGTCGCCTCACTTACACCCGATCTAATAACCAATCCGCAAGTAAAGGACAAGCAATCAAATGTTCAAACCTCAGAAAATGCGTGTGGCTATGGCTGCTTGGGAGATCGGGCGGGTAAAAAGCGGCTTAGGTACTAAACTCGGCGGCTTGGGGGCTATCATTGAAGAACTACCCGCCGAGTTGGTCAAAGCCGCGGCCAAACAAGATATCGAGTTGGAAATAGAGATCCTCACCCCCTGTTTTGCCCACTATGACAAAAGCCGTTTGACACCCTTAGACATAGATTTGCCGGTCGTTATCAACGGGGGCCCTTTTTCGTTTCAAGCCTTTGAGCATATTTTTCCCGATGGTCAAAAAGTGATTTACTTTTGGGATCAATGGCAGTTAGATTGGACGAATGAGGCGGCAATTTACCCCAGCGACCCTCACATGGCGGCCAAACTGTATTCGTCGGTGGCTCAGGCGATGGCCAGTTATATAAAACAACAGCAGTTTTCCACCGTTCATCTGCACGATTATCATGTGGGGCTGGTGCCATTCTTTTTGGGGGATGATTGTTTAGAAAATTTACCCGTCCATTTTACCATCCACAATGCCACCTATCAGGGCATCACGCCCCTGCAAGATGGCGGTTACGCGTCGCTTAATCGGCTCAATTTGCCCGGCGATAAACTATTTCACAAATATTTCGATTTCTTCAATAACCTCAATTTTATAAAAGCCTGCATGCTGAAGGTTTTTGAAACTGGGGGCAAGATCACCACCGTCAGCGGTGATCTAAACGGCAGCTGGGGGTATGCGGCTGAGCTAAAACTGAGCCACGAAGCGATGTGGCAAAAAGCCACCGCGCAAAAGGGCAGCCCACCCGGCGAGGTATTTGTGCCTAATCGCCATTTGGATTTATTTGAAAAGCTCCCTATTGCCGGCATTACTAATGGCATGAGCGACCTCAACCGACCCGAACAGTCACCCGAACTTAAAGCCAACGTACTACAAAACCTCCAAGCGCGGCGCCATTCCGACGATCCAATCTTTCGCCATCCCACCACTCAGAGCGAGATGTTGACCCGTGATCACAATTTTGATGTGGACCATCTGGCGATCAAAGCCGAATTAAAGCGACTGCTCCACCTGGAGGCCTTTGGCACCGAGCCAGTCAACGATCCCATTTTGATGACGGCCATTGGCCGGCTGGTTGATCAGAAAAATTTGGGGTTGGTGGCTGACATTATCGAACGGACGATCATTCATGATCCTGGCACCAAATTTGTCATTCTGGCGTCTGCCCCTCGAGAGGATGGAGCCGGCCAGGCCACAGAGGGCGCCTTCTTTAGATTGGCTGCCCTGTATCCGGAGCGGGTTTACTTCAACAATACCTTTAATGTGCCGCTCTCAAAGCTAATCTTAGCCGGCGGCGATTTTATGCTGATCCCCTCCCGGTTCGAGCCGTGCGGGCTGGTCGATTATGAAGCCTCGCTAGTGGGCAATGTGGTCATTGGACGGGCCACCGGCGGCTTGACCAAAGTGAGATACTGTGGCTATCTGTACGAATGGTTGGACATCAGTGATCGTTTTGGAGAAGGCCACGCGTTCTTTGAGCAAATTCGGGCGGCCATCGATACCTACCGGTATGATCCGGCTCGGCATGAAGCGTTGAAACGCAAGGCGATGGCCATTGACGCCAGTTGGGATCGGTCGGCGACACAGTATATCGATATGTATCGCTATGGCTTCCTCCATAAAAAATGGATCGCTTACCGGCAGGAAATTATAGATCAGTTTGTTAACACCCTAGATGATGACAAAAAACTCCTGGTCGATTTCTTTGTCCCCGGTCAAAAAGAGTATGGGGACCGGTTGGATTGGGAATTAAGAACCGCCTTATCGCAGTTCGGTGAGTAGTATCTTTGACTCTCTTGGTCACTTCACCTATAATTCAGGTGGTCAACGCTATCGGAACTAGATGATAACATGTTTGAGGGCCTTAAAACTGCCGCTCGCTTACTTCACCCCGGTCTAGGCTTTAAACGCTGGTTTATTCCTCTTGTCACAGGATTGGTAATTACCGGGTTTGGAATTGGCCTTTTTTTAGGTGAATTAGTTACTACTATCAGAACTACCCTGTTCCTCCAACTACTTTTTCAAAAAAATTGGGCCGCCTGGATCCCTGGTGCAATGATGGTACTGATGGGTTTAGGGCTAACCGGCTACAGCCTGTATCGACTTAATAAATTACTACTCCAAGCTATTCTACCAAACAAACAAGCTACGGTTGGCTATGTTGCCGAGCAAGTTTATCGTCATCACCGAAGAAAAAGACGAGGCCCCAAAATAGTAGCCCTGGGCGGGGGCACCGGACTAAGTGTGCTGCTGCGTGGACTCAAAGACCACACAGAAAACATTACGGCCATTGTTACTGTCGCTGACGATGGTGGTTCATCGGGTAAACTTCGCCGTGAGTTGGGTGTGTTACCGCCCGGCGATTTCCGAAACTGCATCGCGGCTCTGGCCGACGACGAAGCCTTAACAACGCAGCTATTTCAGTATCGGTTTAGAAGCGGCGGCCTGGAAGGGCACAGCTTCGGGAACCTGTTCATTACGGCCATGGCCGCTGTGACCGGTTCTTTTGAAAATGCCTTATACGAGAGTGGGCGGGTACTCAATATCGGAGGCGCCATCTTTCCTAGCACCCTACAAAATGTTACCCTATTTGCTGAGGTAAATGAAGGGTCGCAAACGCGAAAAGTTAAGGGCGAGAGCGCCATTCCCGAAGCCAGGTTGCCGATTGAGCGCGTTTATTTGGAGCCAAGTTCGGCTCACGCCTTTCCGCCGGCTATTCAAGCCATTCTGAACGCGGATTTGATTATAGCCGGGCCGGGCAGCCTGTACACCAGTATCATCCCTAATTTGCTCATTGCGGAGATTGTAACGGCGATCCGCGCCAGCAACGCGCCCAAAATTTATGTCTGCAACGTGGCTACACAGCCGGGCGAGAGCGATGACTATGATCTGGCCGACCACGTCCAGGCCATCGAAAGCCACACGGATATCATCGATATCCAGCAAGAGGACCAACACGAGCAAAATTTTTTTACGGCTCAGCGAACCAAAAAAACATTGTTTGGCTACGTTCTAGCCAACAATAACCAGACCCGGCCTATTCCAGAGAATATGAGTCACCTGAAATATGTGCCGTTCACCAATTTTGAGAGTAGCGGGTATCAGGTCATCGGGGCAGATGTCATCGATGAACAGTACCCCTGGCGGCACGATGCCACCAAACTTGGCAACGCCGTGATAAATTGGTATAAAAACCTGAGTCATCAGTAAGTATGTTCATCTCATCTGTTATATAACTTTTGTTATATAAGTAACAAATCTTTTAACCAAATTATTTTAGAGACGGAGGAAAATTAATCATGACAACACGAGTCGGTATTAACGGATTTGGGCGTATTGGACGGCAAGTATTTAAGGCTATTCGGGACACCTACGGTGATAGCCTTGAAGTCGTGGCCGTTAATGACATTGGTGACGTTCGCACCATGGCGCACCTGCTCAAATATGACTCAAACTATGGTAAATTTGACGGTACAGTAGAAGTAGCCGAAGGCGGTCTTAACGTTGATGGGAATTTGCTCAAAGTTTTGGCCGAGCGTGATCCGGGTAACTTACCCTGGGGTGACCTGGGGGTTGATATTGTAGTTGAAAGTACCGGTTTGTTCACCACCGGAGAAAAAGCCGGCTCGCATATCAAAGCCGGAGCCAAAAAAGT
>JAGRCC010001033.1 GCA_020433785.1 Anaerolineae bacterium | reverse complement strand
TACTAGTAGAGACCGTTGATTGGCGGTCGATGCTTAACGGCTACCCGCTCCAAAAAATTTTCCGCGATTCGACAAGTTATAATAAGTTAGATATACTGGAGTCATCGTCTTAGTCAAGGCGCAGCAGTACTAGAGTACTCTAACAACCCAACCCATTTAGAAACCAGGAGAACGACTATGGTAACCGCTAAATTCGATACCACCAGCAATCTGCATCTCAACTTTCCCGACAAAAATAAACCCTTAGATGTTGCGAGTAGTGTACGGGCTTATCTTAATCATGAAAGAAAACTACCCCCGGAAGAATGGCTGCCGCAAACACCCCGGCTCATTGAACTGCATCAACAGTGGAGCGCCAGTAAAACCAATCGCTCTATCGGCGAACATCAGCGCTCCGTAGCCGCAGAAGAGATCGAAGTACTTGATAGCGAAGTCCACAGCATTGTCCGCGATATGCGCAAAACCATTGACGCTGCCTTCCCGCGCCAGCCGACCCAAGCCAAAGGCTGGGGCTTTCGCGCCAAGCAATCCACCAAAAGTATCATCCTCCCCCAAACCCGCAATGAACATCTTGAGGTGCTCGATGAGTATATCACCAAAGAGCAAAGCCGCCCCGAAGAAGAGCGCTTTACCAGCCCGCCCCTGGCCCAGGTTATCGAAATACGCGATAAATTGGTCGAGCAGCTTGATATTCGGTTGGTAGGCCAGAACCAGCGTGAAAAAAACTTCGCTAAGATGAGTGCCCTCACCCTGGAAATGTATAATCAATTGCAGGGCGCAGTTGTCTACCTCCTCAATTTCAGGTTTAACTTCATTCTAACGGTTGATTTACAAGATTGGGGTTTTGACGTGGTTACCCGCCGCTCCGATTCTGAGGAAGAGGAAGACGAAGCCACGGTCGACGCGCCGGTAGAAGCAGAAACCGCGCCGGAACCGGCCCCCGAAGCATCAGCCCCGGAACCGGCCCCGACCAACGGCTCCTACACCAACGGCTCACAGACCAACGGCAGACTGCTTGATGATGTGGATGTTGTGTCCGACGGGTTAACCGGCAACGGGCAGTAAGTAGCCACGCTAGTTTGAAAAAGGTGACCGGCACTTTGCCTCGAACAAGGTAACGGTCACCTTTTTGTGGGTAAACAACCGGCCAACGTTGCGGCCAGCAGCCGCACCTGAGGTTCAGCCATCATCGTGATGTGGGTGCCGGGTACTTCGTGAAAATCGACAGAGCCTAGCGCCGCCCAGGCTTGTATGGTAGCCTCGTGGTCTGAGTCCGGCTCAGCGTCGGGGCAAATCAGGGTTACGGGTAGGGGGATGACGTCGCGCCGGGTATGGCTTGCTGCGGCTTGATGGTTGGCCTTAAATACCCGTATCTGCCCCCGAACCTGCTTGATATCCATCCCGGCCGGTAAGACCCCGGCCTGCTCCAGCCGTTGTTTGAAAGCGTGATACTGTTCTTCAAGCGTAAGCGCTCGCAGGCGCTTGGCGGTGATACGCAGCTCTTGCCCCAACAATTTTTCAACATTGTTAGCGAAACTGATAAGCCATTGGGTCTCATCCCAGGTGGCCGTCTCCACGTCGCCCTCGGCAAACGGTAAGGCATCCAGGATGGCCAGCCGGGCCACCGTCTGCCCCTGGTGCAGCAGCTGTTGGGCCATCTCGAAAGCAACCATCCCGCCCAACGAGTGACCGCCCAACGTGTATGGCCCTTCTGGCTGCACCATTTGCATCGCGGCCACGTAATGGGCCGCCATCGCCTCGATGGTCTCGAAGGGGGCCGTTACCCCGTCCAGCCCCTGGGCTTGGAACCCGTAGAAGGGTTGGTCCGGCCCCAGGTAACGGGCCAGTGGATACAGATAAAGGGGATTGCTGCCGGCGCCGGGTACGCAGAAGAAGGGCGGTTTGTCACCCAAGGGCTGGATCGTAACCAGCGGCGACCATAGGTCCGGGCCGGGAGCTTGGCGCAGTAAGGCCGCCAGGGTCTCGATAGTGGGCTGCTCGAACAGGGCGGCCAGCGGCAGATGCCGGTCGAAATGCTGTTGGATACGGGCCATCAAGCGAACTGCCAGCAGCGAGTGTCCGCCAATTTCAAAGAAGTTGTCTCGAATGCCAACGGCGGGCCGCTTAAGTTCCTGCTGCCACAGGAGCATCAACTGCTGTTCTAGCGGATCGCGCGGTGAAAGCGTGTTGGCGACGGCCAGAGAGGCCGGCTCCGGCGCAGGCAGCGCCCGGCGGTCGATTTTGCCGCTCGATGTCAGGGGCAGCGCCTCTAAAACAACAAAGGTGGCCGGGATCATATAGTCGGGCAGTTTCTGCTGCAAGACGTGACGCACGGTGGACACCAGAGACGGGTTTGGTGATGGGGTAATACCGGGTTCAGCCTCAGCAGGTTCCAACCCTGGCGCAGCCTGTTCCGCTGTGGGCACCAGGTAAGCCAGCAGTTCTTGGTCTTTTGCCTCCGTTGCCCGAACAATCACCGCGCTGTGGCGTACGGCCGGGTGCTGGTTGAGAACCGCTTCTATCTCTCCTAACTCAATCCGGAAGCCGCGCAGTTTAACTTGATGGTCAATCCGGCCCATAAACTCAATATTCCCGTCAGGGCGATAACGGGCCAGGTCGCCGGTTTTGTAAAGTCGCTCGCCCGCTTTACGGCTCAAGGGATCGGGGATAAAGCGCTCGGCGGTCAGGCCGGGCCGGTTTAGATAACCCCGGCTGAGGCCAATGCCGCCGATATACAGCTCGCCCACAACGCCAATGGGAACCGGCTGCAGGGCTTCGTTCAAGATAATGGTCCGGGTATTCATGATCGGCCGGCCAATCGGGGGTTTGGGCTGATCCGGCCGGCAGCGGGCGGCGGTGGCCCAGATGGTCGCTTCGGTGGGGCCATACAGATTAAAGAAGGCTCGCCCGGTTGACCACGCCTTCACCAAATCGGCCGGACAGGCTTCCCCGGCAACGGTGATCTGCTGCAAGGCCGGCAATTCGACCGGGGGCATGACCGCCAGGGCCGAGGGGGGCAAGGTGACCATCGTTATCTGCTGTTCTGCCAAGAATTGGCTCAACGCCGGGCCGGGCCACAGCCTCTCGCGGGAAGCCAGACACAGGGGCGCGCCAACCCCCCAGGCCATCACCATTTCAAATAGTGAGGCATCGAAGTTGAGCGACGCGAATTGCAGCACCCGATCGGCCGGGGTTAACGCGAAGCGCGATTTTTGGGCCGCAACCACATTGAGCAGACCGCGATGCGGCACCGCCACGGCCTTGGGTCGGCCGGTTGAGCCGGAGGTATAGATCACATAGGCCAGATTAGCGGGGGCCGTTGGGGGGGCCGGATTATCCTTGGGCAGTGCGCTAAGATGATCGGCTACCGTATCTATATAAATCGTCGCCTGTTGTGCGGAACGGGTTAGGTCTGGCGTTGGGTCAGCTATGGCCGAATGGCTGATGACGTGGGTTATGCGGGCATCGGCCACCATAAAGGCCAGCCGCTCAGCGGGATAGGTGGGGTCGAGGGGGACATACGCGCCGCCGGCTTTGAGGATGCCCAGCAGGCTAACAACCATCTCCACAGAGCGGTCCAGGCAGATGCCAACCAGGGTCTCAGGCCCAACGCCCTGCGCTTGCAGATAGTAGGCCAGTTGGTTGGCCCGCCGGTTGAGTTGGGCATACGTCAGATGGTGGTCTTCATAGATGATGGCCAGGGCGTCAGGCGTGCGCTCGACCTGAGCCTCGAACAGTTGATGGATACCGTCAGCGGCGGCATAATCCGTCCGGGTTGCATTCCAATCGTGTAGGATTTGGCGACGTTCGGCCTCCGTCAACAAGGGCAGTTGGCTAATGGCGCGATCCGCGTCGTCAATGATAGCTGCCAACAACATTCGGAAATGGCCGCTCATGCGCGCGATGGTCGCCGGCTCAAAGAGGGCGGTGTTGTATTCCCAGGTGCCGA
>JAGRCC010000105.1 GCA_020433785.1 Anaerolineae bacterium | reverse complement strand
GTTTGGTCAGGTAATCATCGGCCCCAATATTGAGCGCCTGAACTTTATGATGTTCTTCGCCCAGGGCCGATAGCACTACAATTGGCGTGACCGATGCCTGGCGAATCTGGCGAATGGCTTCCAGGCCGTCCATATGCGGCATCATCAAATCCATAATGACCAAATCGATCCGGTTGGCGTTGAAAACCGCCAACGCCTCTAACCCATTCGCCGCGGTGTAGACTTCAAAGTTTCGTTTTTGTAAATTCCGGCTGACAAAATCACGCAGCGGTTGTTCGTCATCGACGACCAGAACAGCAACCTTGTTCATCAACTATTTACTCCTTCAAGCCCCCCAACCAACCATCCATCCATCCACCTAAACTAACCAACCAACCATCTAACCAACCAACCATCTAACCACCGACCTCAACCGGCAGCGAAAAGGCAATGCACGTGCCTTGCGACTGTGGTTCAAGCCAAATTTTACCGCTTTGGGCCTGAATAAACCCCTGGCAAATAGCGAGTCCCAGACCGAGGCCGGGTTGGCGCGTTAAGCCATCTTCTACTCGGAAAAACGGGTCAAAAATACGTTGGTGATCAGTTCCCGGGATACCCGGTCCCTGGTCGCTGACCTGAACGATGACCGTGCCGTTGTTTACTTGGGCCGAGATCGTAATTGGCGTATCTTGCTCAGTATATTTGACCGCATTCTCAATTAAGTTGCGAACCACCACTTCCAGCCGCTGCGGGTCGGCGTGAATGGGCGGCAGGTCGGCGGGTAGATCGAGCCGCAGCCGCTCGTGCGGGGCCGGATAGACCTGGGGCACCGCGCGCGCGACTACCTCGGCCAGATCGCACGGCACCGGGGCCAGCTGCAACCGCCCGGCTTCCAAGCGCGACATATCGAGCAGATCATTGACCAGCCGATTTAGCCGGTCGCTTTCATGCGAGATGATCTCCAGGAATTCTCGCTGCTCGGCCTGATCCCACTCAACGTCATCGGCCAGTAAGGTAGATGCATAGCCCTTGATACTGGCCAGAGGCGTACGCAGTTCATGGGATACTGTAGAGATTAACAGCGATTTCATCCGGTCAAGCTCGTAGTTTTTGGTAATATCTTGCAACAGCAATCCCTGACCAATGGTCAACTGCTCATAATCGGTTACCTGAAAAATTTCGGCGTGTAGAAAGCGAATGCGATTGGCATGCGGTACGGCAAAGAGCAGTTCATTGCCGGGCAGGTCAAGCTCAGGTTGATGGGATGGCTCGCTGCTTTTAGTGGTGATGGCCTGATCATACAGATGGTTAATCAAGTCGGCAATTGAGCCGCGCTTGATAGCGTCGATGGGCAGATTGGTGAAGTCGCTCATCCAGCGATTGACGTAGTGAATGCTGCCGGTCAGATCTTCCAGAACCAACCCATCGCCCAAGGAATGCACCAGCGCCTCTAAGCGGCGCGTTTGTTCTTTGAACCGGATATCGCTTTGGCCATACAAAGCGGCATTTTCCAGCGCCATGGCTGCGTGATTGGCAAAGCTGCTCAACAGGTTGATTTCGCGTTGGGAGAAGGTGTAAGGCTGGGTTTTGTAAACCGCCAGCACCGCAAGTGGAGCGTGGAGCGTTTTTAGGGGAATAACGGCAATAGCTCGAACGCCCTCGGCCAGCGCCCCCGGCGCGACTTGCTCCGGCTGTTCGTCGCGCTCCAGATCGATTAGGTGGATCGGTTCGTTGCGCTCCACAGCCTGCCAGGCCAGCCGGACGCGGCTGTGGGATAGAAACGTCCGCTCGATGTAATCGCGCGATAGGCCGCGGCTAACGTTGATGGTGAACCGCTGACTGCTCTCATCATAGATGGCAATAGCTGATTTATCGACTTTTAGAATATGCTCAACCTGGACCAAGATGGTGTTCAAAACGGTATTAACATCCAGGCTGGAAGTGACGGCGGCGCTGGTTTCAAGCAAGGTGGTCAATTCGTCCAGGCGAGCGGTGATAACCTGTTCGGTATCGATCACGCTTTGGCTCAATTGGCCAATCTGGCCGGATCGGCTGGCGTATAGGGCCAGCGGGTGGGCCGGGTTGTGCCGGGGCGGCGGTTCCAACTGGCGGCCTTGGATGTAAGCGGTGATAGATTGCAGCGGCTTGATGACCTGTCTGGACAAAATCACCCACGAAAAAATACCGAGGCCCAGGTAAAACACCATTAACCACAGAAAGCCGCTCTGAAATCTATCGAGCGTGGCGAAGGCCACACTAGTTGGACGGCTGACCACCACCGACCAATCGGTTTCGGCCACAGACGCATAGCTAAGTAAATGTTCTTGGCCGTTGACGTCCAACTCAACCCGGTTGCCGGTTGTTAAGGGGAAAACGCTGGGCGTTAAGTGAGGGAAAACCATTTCGAAATTTTGCAGCAGTAACGTCGGCTCTAAAGAGGCCAGGATATCGCCCTGAGGGTCGATCAGGGTAATGTTGAGATGAGGCTTGGCCTTTTGCTGTAGGACGACATTGGATAGCGTTTGGCTGAGGGCATGTAATTCCAGGTTGATACCGACGATGCCCAGGGATTGACCCGCTTCATCCCATAACGGCATGACCACCGTAACCACCGGTTTATCCGTGGTCGGCGACGTCCGCCCGACGGACACAAAGGGGATTTGGCTGGTCTGGGCCTGCTGAAAGTACTGCCGATAAGCAAAATTTTCGCCAACCGTAGAGCGCACGCCGGCCGGATAATGAAACACCATTACGCCGTCTTGGTCAAGGCGGTAAACCAGGTTATAGTCAGCGTTGGTCTGTTCCACTGTTTGAAACAGGGCGGTCATTTGGACCGGATCGGCGGCTAGAACGCCGGGCTGGTTAGCCAGATATTGCACCGCCTGGCGCGGGCGCTGCACCGCCGACTGCGTTTCCTGGGCAATGGCCTGGGCCAGAGCCAGATCGGTAAATTGAGTTTCAGAGGTTAAGTTGTGGTTGGTGGTCATGGCAAAGATGATGCCGCCGGCAAAGACCAGCAACACCGACAAGATATAAAGCAAAATTAATTGCCACCGGACATCGTGGCTTGATAACAGCAAAACTTTTTTGAACATGGCCTTAGTAAATGAAAGCATCCCTCAGGGCTTCATCAATCGCCTTGGCTAATCCAGCCGAATCATCGGTTCCGATTCGATACTGTTTACCGTTCCTCATATGCAGTTCAATCGCCGACAAACCGGACACATTGAACAGCCACCCGTGCGGCGTATATCGAATCCCCCAGCCATAATACCACGGATTCTTGACAACCCGATAAGTCTCGATATCTTTTAGGACAAAATATTTACGGATTAAACCCACCCCAAAGTAAAGCTTAATCAGTCGATTATCGACGCTAACGGTCAACGTGGCAAATAAGCCCAGCGTAATCAGGAGAATGATCAGAACCACCAGAACTATCACGTTGAAATCGGACCCAATAGCCAAGAAGCCGATCAACAGTATCGCAACACTATATATGGAGAGAAGTAAATAACCAATCTGCGTATGTTTATATTTTTCCTTCATGCTAACATAACCTCTAAACCTGGTTGAGGCGTGAATCCCGACGAATCCAGTAGAACAAGTCGCTGAATTGTTCCAACTGGGACAAATCAGCGATTTGTCCTACTCAGCCATTTCCAAGGGAGTGCGACAGAACTTTGGTACAGCAACGACAATGAAAA
>JAGRCC010000104.1 GCA_020433785.1 Anaerolineae bacterium | reverse complement strand
CCGGAGATTTGGCCCAGCGCCGGGGCGTAGATGTGATCGATTTTGATCTCCAGGGTGTTATCATCGAGCGCCTTGTACGATTGAATAAAGTCGATCTGCGACAGATAGGGCCAGCTATGCTCCGGCATTTTGGCCTGGTTGTAGGTCCACTCGAAGTCGTGAGCGGTCAGCGGTTGGCCGTCGCTCCATTTCAGATCGGGCCGCAGGTGAAAAATAAAGGTCAGGCCATCTTCGGAGATGCTGTAACTTTCGGCCATGTTGGGAATGTAATCGAGCGTCTTTTCATCCAGACGCAGCAGCCCGCCGGCCCAGACCAGCCCCTGATAGCCGCTGGAGGCGGTGTCGCTGGTGAGATAGGGCTGGAAGCTGACGGCATCGGAGGTGGCCACGTCGTGGTACTCGCCGCCCGGATGGGTGCGGGGCGTGGTGACATCTTCAGCGCTGGCGACCGTTTCACCCAATTTCGGCGCGTGAGCCTGCGCCGCCGCCGAGGTTTCGACCACATTCTTGACCGTGTCCTGTGAGGTGTCGGAGCCGGTCTGAGCGGCGGACGAGGCGGAAATTGTCGTATCGGGTTTGGCCGCCTGACCGCAGGCCGTCAAGCCGACCAGCAGCAGCAGACTCCAAACTAAGAGCCAATGATTGATTTTTATGGTGGGCATCGCACTTGTTCCTTCATTTGTAAAATTATTCGAGTCAATCTATCTTAGCCTAACATAGATTGGCCTGGCGGTCTTTAAGAGCAGCTTAAGCTGAACTTAAGGCCGGCTTAGAGATCGCCTCTAGGGCGGCCTTATTTACTCTAAGTCAATTCCCAGATTAACCGTGGTTAATCTCGTACCTGTAACCATGAAAAATAGAAAGTAATCCAGGCTGTTGTATTTAGCGAACATTTGGTTTACGATGACTTCTTGAGAGAAAGAATTCCCTAAGGAGCATCGCATGGTTAAGTTTCGTTATCTTCTGCCGTTTTTAATGGGTTTAGTTGGTCTGGTTATCGTCAGGCCGGCTTTGGCCCAATCGCCAACGGGGGCCGATCAACTCCGAGAACTGGCCCATATTGCCGCTGAGGGTGAGGCGGCCGCCGAACAGGAAAACCTAACGCTCATGCAGGCTGAATATGAAGAAGCCCATGATCACTGGGAAGCGTTTGAAGATAGCGTGCGGGCCCAAAACCCATCGGCTTACATCGAGTTCGAGAGTGCGCTGGATGCGGTTAAAGCCAGCCTGGCAGCGGACCCGGTCGATCCGTTCATGGTGGGTCTGGCTTACAAGCATCTGGAAGTCGAAGCGATAACCATTGCGGATAAATTAGGCGATGCGCCGTTAGAAGCGCCGACTGTAATCGAGGCCACTCCGGCTGATCTAATGAAAGCATTGAACACCGCCTACCAGGAAGTTGAGGCAGGTGAAACGGCTGAAGCCGCGGCCGCCTTGAACTACGTTAGCCAGGCCTGGCCGAGTGTCGAAGGCGCTATCGCCACGAAATCGCCGGATGCCTATACCGCTATCGAAGTTGATCTCAGCCGGGCCATGGCCGCGCTTAGAGTTCAGCCGGCCGATCTGAGCAGCGCTGAGGCCGCTATTGAACGGCTGCGCGACTCGCTGGCGCCGTTTGTGGGGGGACAAACTTACTCCATGTTTGATGCGGCGGCGATCATTCTGCGCGAAGGGTTAGAAGCGCTGCTGGTCATTGTGGCGCTGATGGCCTTCTTACAGCGCGCCGGCCACGACGACAAACGCCATTGGATTTGGATCGGCGGAGCGCTGGGTATTGGGGCCAGCTTAGTGGTGGCGGTGGCGCTGCATGCGGTCTTTAACTATGCGGCCTCCGGCCAAAACCGCGAGCTGGTCGAAGGGGTGACCGGTCTGGTCGCTGCCGGCCTGTTGTTTTATGTCTCCTACTGGTTGCACAGCAAAGCCAGTCTCCACGGCTGGCAGAGCTACATCAAAACCCGTACCAACCGGGCTTTGGCCGGTGGTAGTCTGGTCGGGCTGGCGCTGCTGGCGTTTTTAGCGGTGTTCCGAGAAGGGGCTGAAACGGCCATATTTTACCTGGGCATGGCCTCGGCCATTAGCTTACAGGATTTAGTATTGGGCCTGAGTTTAGGGATCGCCATCTTGGCTGTGGCGGCTGTTTTGATGTTTAAGGTCGGCGTCAAACTGCCCCTACGGCCCTTCTTTTTGGTGGCCGGCCTGTTAGTTTACTACCTGGGCTTCAAATTCCTGGGAGCGGGCATCCACGCCTTGCAAGTGAGCGGGGTGCTGCCGGCCTCGCCGGTGGATTGGCTGCCGGCGGTGCCGCTGCTGGGCGTATTCCCCACCTGGGAAACGATGGTGCCGCAGTTGGTGCTGCTGATCGGCGCGGTGCTGGTCTGGTTCTACTTACGGCTGCAAGATCGCCAGGCTCGGGCCACGACGCTGTCGATGTCAAACTAACGAGTGGATTATACGTAATTTTAGCCAAGACCGCCGCTAGCCGACGGTTGACGGCCGAATAAGAGCTCCTTTGCTTGCATTCGGCCGTCAACCGTCGATGGTCGGCGGTTTGTCGGTTTAAATGAAAAATCTGGGGCTTCAGACCCTTCACCCAAGCCGGCTAATGCTGTATAAAATGTCCCCGATGCTTGACGGTTTCGAGCAGCCTTTGCCGGCTGAGCGGTTGTTCGAAAGCGTAGGCCAACGCCTGCAACTCGGCTTTGATTTCCGGGGTTTCTCGCAGCCTGTAGCTGTTATCTTCACGATCCAATAACCCCATTTGTTGTAAATCGGCAATGATGCGGTCGGTCTGCGGGGTGTCGCCCAGAAAAGCATGTTCGGCTAATTCCTGGCCGGTTCCTTTTAACTGGGGATGGTTATGCAGAAAAAGCAGGAAGTAGAGTTTTTGCGATGAGTCGATCTGCCATCGCGCTAGAGTATTCATACGTTATTATCTCCAATCTCCACTCATTACATTTGTAACCCCATTTTACCACTTCAACCGTCCTGCCGTCTTGGGACCGGCGTCCTAATCGAGTCGGGAAGTTGATCGATCTCCATCAAAAGTCTGATCTAGTTTTCCTCCTTTTGGCTGATGCGGTCAGGCCAGAGACATGCATATACTGAGACTAAACGCGGTCTAAATTTCCCAACCCCATCGGGACATTTGTCCCAAGACAGCGGGACAGTAGGTAAAGTATGCTGGAGTTAAATAGTTCCAATAATACCCTACAGGAGACGCTGACCTATGAGAGCTTTACCCGTAAATGCAATGAATATCGAAAAAACGGTCCTGAAATTTTTGACGGCCTGGGAACGAGGTAGTTTATCGACCACAGCGGCTTTGCTGGACAATCATTTTGAGCTAACCGGTTGGACCGACCAACCACTTGACCGAGCTTCGTTTGTGATGTTTCAACGGATTTATAATGAGGCCTTTCCTAATTGGAAATTTAATGTCACCGAACTCGAACGGCATGGACACGATCTTTACCTGACCTGCCGGATTAGAGCCACCCACACCGGCCGATTTGACCCCAGCATGTTGGGCCTCCCCCTCTTGCCCATTGAACCGACCGGACGGGCCCGGCTTTGGCCGATTACCTATAGTGTAGCCACCGTCCGGCACGAAAAAATTGTCCGTTTTGAGATCGATACCGGACCGGGTGGGGACTTGAATGGAACGCTGGCCTGGCTAAACGAGCCGGTATCTGCGCCGACCGTATAGAACGATGGTTACCATGGCGCGATTCCGGGTTTTCAATGTGGGTTTAGTGGTCAACCGGACCCTGGTCTACGGGACATTAACGGCGATTATTGCCGGGCTGTACATTTTTATCGTGACCGGTCTAGGGCTGCTGTTTGAGTTGGAAACCGGCAATCTAACGGTGTCGCTATTGATCACAGTGCTGGTGGCGGTCGCTTTTCAGCCGCTGCGTTACTCGGTGCAGCAGGCGATCGACCGGCTGATGTACGGCGATCGCTCAGACCCCTACGCCGTTTTGGCCCGGTTGGGTGAGCGATTGGAAGCAGCCCTGGCCCCCGAAGCCGTCTTACCGACCATCGTTGAAACCGTGGCGCAGGCGCTCAAGCTGCCCTATGCGGCCATTACCTTGAACCAGGATGAAGAGCCGGTGGTTGCGGCGGCTTATGGATTGCCGCCAGACTATGTGGCTGTTCTGCCGCTGGTCTACCAATCCGAAACCATCGGCCATTTGCACCTGGCCCCTCGCGCCCCCGGCGAGTCGTTTACCCCGGCCGACTGGCGCTTACTACAAAGTCTGGCCTATCAAGCCGGTGTTGCCGCCCACGGAGTGCAGTTGACGCTGGATTTGCAGCGCTCGCGGGAGCGAATCGTTACCGCTCGTGAAGAAGAGCGCCGCCGGTTACAGCGCGATCTACACGATGGGCTGGGGCCAACCTTGGCCAGCATGACCCTTAAACTCGATGCGGCCCGCAATTTGCTCGGGAATGACTCGCCCGCTGTTGAAACTCTGCTTCGCGACATCAAAAGCCAAATACAAACCACCATCGTTGATGTGCGGCGGTTGGTGTATGAATTACGCCCGCCGGTATTAGAGCAGCTGGGACTGGTTGGAGCGCTGCAGGCCTTAGTCGATAATTTTCATAATGGCCTGGACATCTCCTTGGACGCCCCCGAAGCGGCGCCCAATTTACCGGCAGCCATCGAAGTGGCCGTCTACCGGATTGCCCAGGAGGCCTTAACCAACGTGGTTGCCCACGCCCACGCCCGGCGCTGTACTATTAAGCTCCAGTTAGACGCCGCGCTCAATTTAGAAATCAATGATGATGGGCGCGGACTGCCGCCGCATTACCGTAATGGTGTGGGTTTAAGTTCGATGCAAAACCGCACAGCGCAATTAGGCGGGTGCTGTCTGATTGACTCGACGCCGGGGCAAGGTGTTCGCCTGCGCGTACAGCTCCCGCTGCGAACGACCATGGATACATCTCATTAGGAGAGCTTGATGGATATCATTCGAGTGTTAATTGTCGACGACCATCCCTTGTTCCGCGATGGCGTCAGGGCCTTATTGGACTCGCTGCCAGGGGTTAAGGTGGTTGGTGAAGCCGGCGGCGGCGCGGAGGCCGTAGCTCAAACTGAGGCGCTGCACCCGGACGTAATCCTGATGGATATCCTAATGCCCGGTATGAACGGCATCGAGGCCAGCCGTCAAATTTTACGAACACACCCGACGATTGGGATTTTGATGTTGACCATGTTTGAAGATGACGACTCCGTCTTCGCCGCCATGCGGGTTGGGGCGCGGGGTTACATTCTCAAGGGGGCGGACCAGGTTGAAATCCGACATGCCATCGAGGCGGTAGCCCGGGGCGAGGCCCTGTTCGGGCCGGCCATCGCCCGCCGGCTGATCAACTTCTTCAGCCGGCCCTCAAGCCAACCCGAACCGTTTCCGGAGCTCACCGACCGCGAGCGGGAAGTGCTGAGTTTGATGGCGCAGGGCTACAGCAATATTGAAATCGCCGAGGCCTTTGTACTCAGCCCCAAAACCGTGCGCAATCACGTCTCGAACATCTTCAGCAAGCTCCAGGTAGCTGATCGCGGCCACGCCATTGTCAAGGCCAGAGAGGCCGGTCTGGGGTGACGTCTTTAGGTCAATACCTCATCGATGACCTTAACCACCTGTTCCAGGTCGCTCTGGTCGATGACCAGCGGCGGCAGCAGTCGCAGCACATTCAACCCGGCCGGTAAGGCCCACACGCCCCGCTCCATCAACTGCTGCAACACCGGCGTCACTTTCGTGCGCAGTTCGACACCAATCATCAGCCCCAGACCGCGTACTTCACGAATTTTGCGGGCCGAAAGGGATTCCAAAGCGTCTCGAGTCCAAGCGCCGAGCAACTCAGCCCGCTGTGGAAGCTGTTCTTCGGCCAGCACTTCGATCACGGCCCGGCTGGCCGCGCAGACCAGCGGGTTACCGCCAAAGGTGCTGCCGTGCAAGCCTGATTGGAATTGGCCCAGTTCGCTGCGCCAGACGGTGACGCCCATCGGCAGCCCCCCGCCAATCGATTTGCCCAGCGAGACCACATCCGGCGAGAGGGCATAGTGCTCACAGGCCAGCCAGCGCCCGGTGCGGCCCACACCCGTCTGAATCTCATCGATGATTAACAACGCGCCCCGCTCACTGCATAACTGGCGCAGCGCCATAAAATAATCGCCGGAGCCGGGGAAGACCCCGCCCTCCCCTTGCACGATTTCCACCAGCACGGCGGCGGTGGTGTCGTCAATAGCTTCGGCCATTGCGTCGATATTATCGTAAGGCACGTGGTTAAAGCCGGGGACCAGCGGTTCGAACGGCTCCCGGTACTTTTTGTTCCAGGTGGCACTGAGCGACCCCATTGTGCGGCCGTGGAAGCCGCGCATGGTCGCCACAATATTGGGCCGGCCGGTCTGGTAGCGGGCAAACTTGAGCGCCGCTTCAATCGCCTCGGTGCCGGAGTTGGAAGGATGGATGTAACAACTGTCCCAACCCAAGCTAGTCTGCATCACCTCGGCCAAATCGCGCATCCATAAGGCGCGTTGGTCGTTGTAGCTCGATTCTTGCCCGGCCACATAAGTGTCCAACTGGGCCTTAATCGCCTGTGTGACCACCGGATGGCTGTGCCCCACATTGGCCCAGCCCTGCGCCCCGGCGCAGTCGATATAAACGTTGCCCTCGCTATCCCACAGCCGCGCCCCCAGGGCTTTCACCAGCGCCACCGGTCTTCGCCCCACCCCGCCGGAGGTGTAGGTTGATTCTAATCCATAAATCTCGTCGTAATTCATCACTCATCACCCATGAATAATGAATAATGAATAATGAATGATGAATTGTTCATCACTCATCATTCATCATTCCTAATTTATCCGCCAATGACCGTGCCTTCGCCGGCGATGGCTCGCTGCAGCGGCTGCTCGACTCGGCCGTCGGCAAAAACGATCCGGCCGATGCCTTCGGCTAGCGCTTCCTGCGCGCCCATCACCTTCTTTTTCATACGATCCTCGGCCACGCTCATAAATTGATCGATCTTGGCTTTGGGAATGTGGCGAATGAGCGTCGACTCGTCGGGAAACTTTTCCAGCAGGCCGGGTACGTTGCTGAGGATGATCAGCGCCTCGGCCTGAAACGCCGCCGCCGTCGCCGCCGCCGCCCGATCGCCATCGACATTAATCGCGTCGCCCTCATAGCTAATGGCCGGCGGGGTCAAGACCGGCAAGTAGCCCTGATCGATCAGGGTTTGCAGCAGACCGGTGTTGACGTTTTCCACTTTGCCGGTGTAGTCGTCGCGGATAACCCGCTTGCGGCCTTTGTGGATGACGGTAATCGTGTCCTTGCGTTTGCCTTCCCAAATGCGGCCGTCGATACCGCTTAAGCCGATGGCCTTGACGCCGCGTCGCTGTAATTTTTCAACCAGGCCCTTATTGACCTGGCCGCAGTAAACCATCTCGAAGATTTCTAGTGTGCGACGGTCGGTGCGGCGTGAGCTAAAACCGCTGGCCGAGGTGACGAACTCCGGCGGGTGGCCTAACTGCTCGGCCACTTTATTGGTTAAGGCCGATCCGCCATGCACCACAATCAGCGGCGTACCCTCGTTCACTACAGCGGCAATGTCGTCGGCGATCAGGTCGTAGTCGATGCCTTCGCTGCCGCCGATTTTTAGGACAATCATGATGTTTTCCCCTCTAGAGTTTACTATTTCTTTCCCAAAATACGCCGTCTTCGTAGCCTTGAATTTTCGGCTCTAGTTCGGCCAGAGCCAGACGCTTTTCGGCCAGACAGCAGTAGGTCTCGTCGATCTCGATGCCGACGTACTGCCGCCCCAATTTTTTGGCCACCACCGACGTTGTGCCTGACCCCAAAAACGGATCGAATACGACCTCGCCGGGGTTAGAACTGGCTAGAATAATCTTGGCCAGCAGCTTTTCCGGCTTTTGGGTGGGGTGATCGGTATTCTCCGGCATCGACCAGAACGGCACGCTCAAATCGGTCCATAGATTTGAGGGGTGGGTCAAGCGGAACCGGCCCTGGTCCGACTCCTGCCAATCTTTGGGTTGACCATCGTGCGTGTAAGGGGCGATGACCCGCCGCTTGAGCTTAATGGCCTCTAAGTTGAAAGTGTACTCCTTAGACATCGTGCAAAACCAGATATCCTCGGACGCGTTTTTCCAGTTGGTTTTGGCCCCCCGCCCTTTTTCACGCTCCCAGGTGATGCGGTTTTGGATGACAAAATATTTTTCCGCCACCCGGTGCAGCGCCGCAGACGACTGCCAGTCGCCGCATAAATAAATCGAGGCCGTAGGCTTGAGCGTTTGGCTCAGCGGAACCAGCCACGACTCGATCCAGGTTTCGTAATCGGCCAGCGCCATCCGGTTGAAGGTGCGTCCGTTAAACGATTTGGTCAGGTTGTAGGGCGGGTCGATGAACAACAGGTCAACAAAATGCGCCGGCAGGTGGTCGAGCGCTTCGAATAGATTTTGATGAATGGTTTGGTTGAGGACCGTGTCTATAGTGGCCGGTCCCTGGAGCTGACTTAGCCGGGGTCGGTAGCGGGTGCGGTCCTCCTCGGTCAGGATTAGCGTTCGATTGCGCGGGGCGCGTTTTTTGTGCGGCATACCTCGATCTCAAATGGGATGCAGGCCCGGAAAGTCCAGCCCGGCGGTCTCCTCCCAGCCCATCATAACATTCATAGCCTGGACAGCGCTGCCAGCCGCCCCCTTCATCAAATTATCGATGGCAGCGATAATCACCACCCGATTGGCGCCTTCTTCAACCTCAAACCCGACGTCGCAATAGTTGGTGCCAGGCAGCAGCTTGGGGTCGGGGTAGCGAAAAATGCCGGTCTTCTGCTTGACCAGCCGGATGAACG
>JAGRCC010001032.1 GCA_020433785.1 Anaerolineae bacterium | reverse complement strand
GGACGCGCTCCAGCCGGTAGCGGCGGATGGCGGGCAGGTCGGGCCGCGCCAACCCGAGCGTGGCCCATTCGCTGTAGGCCAACTCGCCCGGCCCCAGCACCTGCCCCTCCAACGACCGGGCATAGGCGATGGTTTCCTCGGACGGGGTTTGCAGCGGGCTAATCTTGGTTCGGTGACGACCGAAGGGGGGGGTGGTCATTGTTTGCTCCTTATGGTTGGTTTGATGGTTGGTTTGATCGTTGGCTGGTAACTAATCGGCCATCGTGTCATTTCGAGCGACGAAGGCGAGAGAAATTCCCCAGAAGGGCGCCGGCAACTGGACGCTGTAGGGATTTCTCCGCCTTCGGCTCCGAAATGACAGGCCTGAGCGGCTACAGGGGTGGGTTTACGGACACAACTCCGGCTGCCACTCGGTGGTGTTGCTGCCACGGGCACATCTAAAGCGAACGCCGCCCCATTTGACCTGCCAAAGGTCAGGCTGTTCGACCAGGTTGAGGTCGAGGCGTATTTCTTGGGCAACGACCGAGTCATCGTACAGGACTCTGGCCGTGGCTACGACGGTGGCTTGACTGTCGCTGATATTGTAAACGGTGACTTGGTCGGGCGCAAAACCATCGCTGCAGAAGCCCAGTTTCGGCAGCACGGCGTCGCGCCACTGGGCGGTCGTATCGCCGCCCTGGCTGTCGACGCTCAAGACAGCGCCGACGATAGCCGAATCAAGGGTACTGTTGTCACCGTAGGCCAGGTAATTACTGCGGCCCGGTGGCGTCTCCGGCGAGGTCGCGAGCGTTACATTGGCGCAGTCATCAGCCGACGCGGCGGCCGTCGCCCGGCCGGTACTGACCAGCACCATCTCAACCGTGCTGGGCGCGCCGTCGGTTAAAACCCGGTATTGAGTGTCGTTGATAAACCGCAGTTGGTCGTTGACGGTGATCCGGGCCTGTACGGCGTAGGTGCGGGTCGGGTTGAAGGTGCGGGGGTTGTAGGGCAGCTCGAAGGCGAAGGGCGGCTGCTGGCCCCCGACGGTGATAATCTGCTGGGATACAACCTGGGCCGGGGCATCGGCCAGGGAGACATCGGCCAGTTGGACGGTGAGCAGGGTGTCCGGCGGCAGCGCGGTGCTTTCGCGGTAGGTGACCGTGCCGGTGACGACCGGCAGGTTGCTGTTGAGGGCGATGGTCGGGTAATAATACAGGGTCAGGCCGTCGCTGCCGTAGGTTTCGTCAGCGGCGGTGGTGCGGAGGACGCCGTTAACCAACTCCAGCATCAGCGGCGAGTCGGCCCCGTCCCAGGTGATATCGATCCGCCCGGCGCCGGCTTCGGCCCAGACCCCGGTTTGCTTAATCGGCGGTTCGCCGTTGAGGAAATTGGTGGAAAGGAAGGCCGGGCCGTCGGGGCTGAGGGTCAGGGTGATATCGCGGCCGCAGCAGGTGGCGGCGGGCAAAAAGCCTTTGTAGACGCCGGCGTAACCGCTCTCGGCGATTTCCTGTTGAGCCGTGGCGGCATCGTACGGCACCGTTTCCAGACCGGCGGCCAGGGCGTCGAAGGGCAAATAGCGGGGCACATACGCGCCGGGAATGGCTTGAACCTCGACTTCAACCAGCGCGCCTTGGTCCACTTCGTAAGTGGTGACCACCGGGGTGTCGTAGCCACGGTTAACCAGACCGGTCAGGGTAACCACAACTTGGTCATCAATGGTCGCCCAATGACCGATCTCATCGATAGGCGGCTCGTCGTTGAGGTAATCGCTGACCAGGCGGGCGGACCCGTCAACGTTGATGTAGAGCGTACTGTCAAGGCCGGGGCTGGAAGCGCCGGGCAGCATCGTCTTGTAAATGCCGACGACCGTTTCGGTCGTATCAGCGCTCGAAACCGGCTCGGTCTGCTTTTGCAGCGACAGCCCTTCAGTGCCATACACCTCCAAATCGTAGTCGATGGCGGTCAGGGTCTCATCGGTGAGGCTATAGGTGATAACGTCCGGCGACTCGATGCCGGGGCGGCCGGTGAGGGTGACGGTGGCGGTGCCATCGCCATTGTCTTGCCAAGTGCCGCTTTCCTCGATGGGGGCTTTGTCGTTGAGATAGTCGATGGTGCGGGCGGCGGTGCCGTCGGCGTTGAGAGTCAGGGTCATGTCGCGGCCGGGGGTGTCGGCGGCGGGCAGGCTGGCGGTGTAGATGCCGGCGAAGGCAGTGACGGCGGGTTCAGCCGCCACCGGCAGCCATAGTTTTTGACCGACCTCGATGAGATTGGGGTCGGTGATGGGGGTGAAGCTGTCGTCCTCGGCGGCTTTGGCGTTGGTGGCCTCGACGATGGCCGTATATTGGTCGGTGTCGCCGAGAAATTGCTCGGCAATTTGGGAGAGCCACTCGCCCGGCTGGACGGTGTGGGGCTGGCCTTCAGGCGCTTGGGCATAGCTCGGCTCAATGGCGAAGGCGATGATCGCGGTGGCAATCACGATCATCTTGAATAACGGCTGGCGAAACATAGTTACTCCTCGTTCCCTGCGAATTTAAGAGACATTCCTTGAAAATGGTCAGACGGTAATTGGGGCATATTCTAGCTGCATTTGTCAAAATAGCTAAATTTTGTGTTAACCCCTATCAATTTCAATCTTAAAACTGGACAAATTGGCCCATTTCATCTATTATTTACGGTTGTTGAGTTAACCCTTAAATCGAAACCATTGGGCAAAACAAGCGCCACCTCACTGCACTTGTAGCCGTGTCTCATTATTATCGGTAACATCAGTTCAATACGAAGTATCAATTAATTTTATGGGGAGTTAAATTTTGGCTAATATTAAATCGGCAATTAAACGCGCCAAGCAGGGCGAAAAGCGACGTGTACAAAACCGTTTGTATCGCAGCACGGCGCGAACCTATGTAAAAAGAACCAAAACTCAGATCACTGCCGGCGATGTTGAGACGGCGGAAGAAACCTTGAAACAGGCGATCAAGGCCTTAGATAAAGCGGCTCAAAAAGGCATCATTCATAAAAATAACGCGGCCCGCCGGAAGTCGCGGTTAATGAAAGCCCTGAATAAGGCCAAGTCGGTCTAATCGTTTCGTTTCGAAGTAACAAAAAACGTTCTCAAAAAGCAGCTCGGTTCCATTACCAACCGAGCTGCTTTTTATTTTGCCTCTTGACACTAGAACATATGTTCTAGTACAATAGAGAGGAAGATAGAGACCGAGATAGAGATGGAGATTGGACTCTGATCTTTCTTGTTTTTTGGCAAGAAGTCAACTGTTTAGATGCTATAGAAAAAGGTTATTGAGGGAAAAGATATGTTGGCTCCGGCTGAGATGGAGCAATATTTAGAAAGTCAGGCCAATCAGATCGAATGGGTGCTGCGCAGCCATCGGGTGCCGGTCCGCGTGTTAGGGGGCACGGTGACGCCGCGTTGGATTCATTTCCAAATTCTGCCGGAACTGACGACCAAGGTATCTCGCATTACGGCGCTGTCGGAGGAGATTGCCTTGCATTTGGGCGCGGCCAGCGTGCGAATTGCCCGGCAAGGCGCCCGCGTCGAGATTGAGGTGCCGCGCCTCAATCCGCAGAAGGTCAACCTGATGGCGCTGCTGCCCAAGCTGGGCGACATGCCGCGCCAGTCGGCGGTTTTGGGGCTGGATAATGGGGGTCGGCCGCTGATTCTGCGGCTGGCCTCGCCGGAAGTGGCCCACGTGCTGATTGCCGGTACGACCGGCTCCGGCAAAACGGCGCTGGCCCGCAGCATGGCCCTGTCGCTGGCGATGTCTAACCGGCTGGGTGAGATTCAACTGCTGTTCATCGATCCCAAGCGGAACGGGTTTGAACCCTTTGCTCGAACGCATCAAGAGCAGTGGCTGCCGCATCTGCTGCGGCCGGTGATCGATGACGTGCATCAGGCCATTTTTACGCTGGGCGAGATGGTATCGGAAATGGTGCGCCGCGATCAGCAGCGGATTACGGACCCTCGGTTGATCATTTTCATCGATGAAGTGGCCGATCTGATGGAACAGGGCGGCAAAGCGATGGATCGGCTGATGACGCGCTTGACTCAGCGCGGGCGCAGCGCGGGCATCCATCTCATCGCCTGTACCCAAAAACCGCTGGCCGCGACCATCGGCTCGCTGACGCGCAGTAACTTTCCGGTGCGAATTATCGGCAGCGTGACCAGCCCGGACGATGCCCGGATTGCGGCTGGCATTCCCAGCACCGGCGCGGAAAAGCTGCTGGGGCGCGGCGATTTTCTGCTGGTGGTCAAAAGCCAGGTCACCCGGTTTCAAGGGGCTTACGTGTCCGAAGCAGAGATCCGGCAGGTGGTGGAGCGGCTGCAAGCCAAACAACGCCACCAGCGCCAGTGGCTGGAGCTATCGCCGCCGGAAGAGGTCCAACCGCTGGCCGCCACCGGCACCGATGACTTGGTACCGGCGCGGCCGGTGGTCGCCCCCCAACGCGGCATTAAAGCGGTGTTGGGGCATCAACTGCGGCTGCTTAAGTAGAACGTGGTCTACATCGATTTACGATTTACGATTTATGATTTATGATTTACGATTTATGATTTGCGAATAAGTACAGTGTAAACAAAGAAAGGTAGAAATTGCGATAAAAAGCCAAATGAACGAGAATGGCTGAATGAAAAAACAACATATCAAACTGAGTGAAGCAGATCGAGAGTATCTGGAGAAATTGGTAAGCACAGGCGAGTTAGCGGCAAGAGTATACAGACGGGCCATAGGCTTGCTGGAACTGGATCGCGGTAAAACGTATAGCGCTGTCTCTCAAACGCTCGACGTCAATAACAACACGATAACAACCTGGGCTGAGAATTACAAGAGCGAAGGGGTCGGTTGTATTCAGGATAAACCCCGCTCAGGACGACCCATCGAAATCGATGGCCAACAACGGGCCAAAGTTACGGCGCTGGCCTGTAGTGAGCCACCAAAGGGCTACGCCAAATGGAGCTTACGG
>JAGRCC010001031.1 GCA_020433785.1 Anaerolineae bacterium | reverse complement strand
CGTCGCTGCTGGCGTTGTTGGCGGCCACAATTCGATCAAAGGCCAGCACATCGCCAAAATACTTTTCGGCAATACGGCTAAGCCAGTCGCCGGCTTGAACGGTGTATTCTTCGGCGCACTGGACCGGCTCTTGAGCCAGAGCGGGTCGGGGGACAACATTAATCATAAGGGTGGTTACAACTAAAACGACTAATAACTTCTTCATTCTTCTAATTCCTCCATTGGTATTCTAACAATAAAGCGAAGTAAGGCGGCGCCAAGATTAAAGTCCCAGAAGCTGCTTCTTCTTCGCCTCGAACTCTTCGGCGGTGATGATGCCTTTATCGCGCAGTTCGGCCAGCCGCTCTAGCTCCGTGATATAGTCTGGTTGGCTGGCCGGGGCGGCCGGGGCAGCCGGTGGTGTCGAAGCCGGCGGGGCGGCCGGTTCGGCATCCGCTGCTTCAATCGCCGACACCTCAGCATCGGTCAGTTCGTCTGTCTCGATATTCAGATCGGCAATGGCCTGGTCCAACTGGGCTTCGCTGAGATCTTCAGGCTTCTGGCCGGTGTGTTGCTCGATGCGTTGGGCGTCTTTTTGGCTTAACTTGATAGCGGTAGCGGTTCCGGCCACCGCGATAGCGACCATGCCGCCCGTGAGCAGCATGCGCCGGCGGCGCATCCGAACTCGCCGCCGTCTTACCTGGCGCATCGTTCGGCGAAGGCCTCGACTACCGCCAAGACCGCCTCCAAGAGGACTACGTCGTCTCATTTTTGTCTCCTTTATGGTTGGTTTGATTAATTGGTTAGTTTGATGGTTAGTTGGTTAGTTAGTTGGTTCGTTGGTTGGTTGGTGAGTCTGGTAAAGCAGTTAGTATGAATAGGTCGTAGAATGATCGATCAAGCGCGTTTGGCGGCTACTTTGCCCCCTCGCTTGCTTTTGTCAGGCGGTGAGCCGCTGGGTATTTCGCCGGGAACATAACGGGGCAGGCCCATGGCCGGGACCAGCGCCAACAGCGAAATGGCCGCTAATATTAGGAATGAGGCTTTTAAGGCGCGGAGGCGGGCTCCTTCGTTAACTCGCACCGCTTCGGCCACTTGTTCCGGTGTGGCTGTTGTCTCGCTCAGCACCGTTTCCAATTGGTCGTTGGTGATGAAGTTGACGTTGTCTAAATTGACCTGCGCCTTGAGCGAGTCCGGAATTGACGATTGAACGAGGCTGCTGGTGACGAACAAACTCAACAACGCCACGGCCGCCACGCTGGCGAAGGCCGTGCCCAACGCGGTAGACAGGTTATTGGCCACGCCGCGCAGCGCGCCGACATCGCCGGCCAGTTCCTTGGGCGAGGCTGAGACCATCACGTTGAACAGCAATGTTAATAGCGAGCCTTCGCCCAACCCCACCAAAATCAAACTAAAAATTACCACCGGCGTGCCCCATTCGCTGCGAATCGTAATGGCCAGCAGAGTCAAGCCGGCGGCGACTATAATGAAGGCCGCGACGGCGATCTGGCGGGGGGAAAGCCGGCCGAAAAGGCGCACAATCAGAATGGCTGCGGCCGCAATCGATAGGGTGTAGGGTACAACAGCCACGGCCGTGAACAGACTGGTCCGGTTTTGCACAATCTGGATGTAGAGGGGGATCAGAAAGTTAACGGCGGGCCCCAACGCGCCAATAACCAGAAAAGCCGCAATGTTGGACCGCTCCTCAGGGGAGTCAAGCACCTCCAGGGCTAACAGCGGCGTCTTCTTCACAGCTACACGCCGATGTGACCACGAAAAGAAGCCCTGGCCGAACACAATCCCCAGAACAATCATAAACGGCGCCGGCGACAGCCCCAGCAGGGTAAACGGCGCGGAGGGACGGGCCAGGATCAACCCCCAGGCGTTGAGGTTGTTGAAGCCCAGCGAGATCATAATGATAGCCACCGCCGCCAACAGCGCACCGATCAGATCGAGCTTGATCCCTGACTGGCGCGGGATCGGTTTCAGTCGGAAACTGAGGAAGAAGACAACGATCGACAGTACACTGAGCAGGCCGAACGAAAGACGCCAACTCAACAGCGTACCCAGCACCCCGGCGATAAAAAAGGCCAACGCGCCGGAGATGGCCGGAGTGCCGGCCATGATACCCAGAGCCTGCTCTTGTTGTTTGTCGCGATAGTTAGCGGCGATCAGCACGACCAGCGTCGGAACTAAGGCCGCTGCCGCCAATCCGGCCAGCGATTGAGCGACATTCATAATCCGCTCGTCCGGCGTGAGCGCCATCAGGGCCATCGCCAGACCGTGGGCCAGCGCCGTAACCTGAAATACGAGACGCTCGCCAAACATTCGGCCCAGCTTAGCGCCCACCATCACAAAGGCCGCGACGAAGAGCGAATAGAAGACAAGCGCTGTGCCCACACTCGTGGCCGGGATATCGAGATTTTCAACAATCGGGCCGATGGACACTGGCAAGGCGTTGACATTGAAGGCCATCTGAATTTGGGCCAGAAGGATCACAACCAACGGCAGCCAGGAGGCGGTCTGGGCTGTTTGGGTGTGGGTAGTTGGGTCAGCTTTTTGGTTCATAAGATTTTAAGGTGGTTCCTTGGCGACGATCAAATCGTCGGTCTAAAGTGTGATACGGTCATCACGGTTGGTAGTTGGTGCTCTTCGTTTCCATTATCTCAACGCTATAAGGATCAACGTTTACGGCACACTGACTGGATACCCCGGTCCCAGCGGAAGCCCCAGTACGAACCAGATGATAAAAAGGATAACCCAGACGATGGCGATGATCAGCGTGTATGGTAGCATCAGGGCTACTACGGTACCGATGCCGGCGTCTTTCTGGTATCGCTGCACGATGGTGAGGACAAAGGGCAAGTAGACCATCAGCGGCGTGATAACGTTGGCCGGCGAGTCGCCAATGCGGTAGGCGGCCAGCACCGTTTGCGGCGCAACCCCCAGCCGCATAAAGACCGGAATGAAGATAGGCGCGAAGATGGCCCATTTCGGGATAACGTTGGGGATGATGATGTTGAGAATCATAATCACCACGATAAAGCCCAGTAACAGCGGCAGCGCGCCGATATTGGCTTGCTCAAGCGTATCGGCCATCCAAACGGCCACCACCTGGGGCATGCGGCTAAAATTAAAGAAGGCGATGAACTGGCTAA
>JAGRCC010001030.1 GCA_020433785.1 Anaerolineae bacterium | reverse complement strand
CACCCATAGAGCGTAGGTGCCACGTAGGTGATAGAAAATTGAGGGCTTGCGAGGCGGCCGTATCTTGCGGAATTTGGTTGGTGGCCCCGCTGATACTGTTGATCACGGTGCTGTTGGCCATCATGGTTTCGGCCATTTGAGGAATGACGAAACTAAGCAGCATCCAGGCCACCAGCGAGACCAAAAAGACCGCAGCGCTGTTCTGCATCCGAATACTCAGCAGCATGGCCAGGCTCAGAAAAATCAACATATAGGCAAAGGCCAGTCCCACAAAGCTCAGTAGCCGCCCAACTTCACCCAGCGTAGGCCAGATGCCGCCGATGACAACCAGCAAGACCAGGTTGAAGACAAACACCACGCCTAACAGCACTCCGATGACCGCCGCGTTGCCCAACAGCTTGCCGGTCAGCAGTTGATCGCGATAGACCGGCCGGGAAAGAATGAGCTTCAGCCCCCCCGATTCCTTTTCTTCAATCAGGGCGTTGTAGCCCAGCACCACCGCCAGGATCGCGCCGACAATGCTCACATACTCGGTCAGGTTAGAGAGGATGGTTAACGTGTGAATTTCCGGCTGTGGCGGCAGCGCCGTTACCCCCTGAGCCGTGAGCGAGGCAACAGTCTGGTTGTAAACGCGCAGCTCGGTTCGTTTGGTCACGCTGCCAATGTAAACCGAGAGGATAGACATTGCTAGAAACAGCACCGTGATGGTGATAAAAAGTCGGTTCCGAAAGGCGGCTTGAAACTCTTTGCGGGCGATGAGAGCGATAGGGTTCATGCCCGGCTCCTTTCTTGCTGCTCAACATCCAGATATATTTCTTCCAGCGAGTGGTGGTCAGGAAAGCGAGCCAGCACATTTTTAAGCGTATCGGCCATCACCAGCCGACCGTGGTTCATGATGCCGATACTGGTACACAGCTTGGTAACTTCGGCCAGTTGGTGGGTGTTCATAAAAACGGTGATGCCAAACTCCTCATTCAGCCACACGATTAAATCGCTAATGGCGCGAGTGCCTTCCGGATCGAGACCGGACGCCGGCTCATCCAAAAATAAGATCGAGGGCCGGTGCAGGAGGGCCTGGGCAATGCCTATCCGTTGGCGCATCCCTTTTGAAAGTTCACCCACCCGCAAGCCGCGCCATTCAGGATGGCCTAACAGTTCCAAAACGTCGATAATGCGTTGGGGGGCAGCGGTTACACCGGATAAAGCGGCAAAAAATTGGAGATTCTCGGCCACGGTTAAATCGTTGTACAGCCGCACATTCTCGGGCACATAGCCAATGTGCTGCCGCACTTGCAAGTTTTCTTGGCGAATATCGTGGCCAAATATGGCGGCGCTGCCGGAGGTGGGCAGCAGCAGGGTGGTCAACATACTAATGGTTGTGGTTTTTCCCGCCCCGTTATGTCCCAAAAAACCGAATATCTCGCCTTGCTGCACCCTCAGCGTCAGGTTGTCAACAGCCACGTTATCTTCGTAACGGCGGGTTAAATTAAATGTTTCAATTGCCATACGCATCGTAAATTTTCCTTTCAGGTCACGTAGAAGTATTCATTTGACGGATACCAAGAGTAAACGCCCGCCAGGTAAATCTCAGTTTAAGTCAAATAAAAAATGCCCAGCCATAACTCATCTGGACATTTTTTGTAAGCGTTCAGCTATCAGCCTTCAGCCGTCAGCTTTAACGCTAAAGATAACATCTGGGCTTTCATGACCGACTATGTAACCAAATATTTGCCAAAATAAGCCAAAAGCTGATAGATGCCAGCTAAGGGCTGAATGCTTACCATTTTTTATTTAGCTAACCGCTGGCATCGGTAACTTACAGGACTTACACCGTTCCAAAGGTGACAGTCACTTAAACCCGCTAAATCGACCTGTTTGGACCACTCCGAGGCTAATTTATTGACAATAAGTGACTGTCACCTGGGTTTTTGCGTAAGTCCTGACTTAATTATTGATCTGGGTCTCGCCTGAACCAAAACCAGGCTGAGCGCCAGGGCGACTGATCGCCGACCTGCGTCTGGCCATACTCGACCCGCTCCAGCGCGAAGCCGTCGCTGAACACCTGACGCAGATCGGCTTCGTCCAACCAACTGCGGGCGTCCGGGTCGGGTTCGATTTCATTCAGATGGGCAAAGAGCAGGTAATACGCGCCCAGTTTGAGCAAACGCCGCAGCTGGTGATGATATGCCCGCAGTTCATCCGGACCGAAACTGTGAGCGCAGCCGACATCGAGAGCAAAGTCGTAGGCCTCAGTTAAAAAATCGAGTTGGCTAACCGGACTCAGGTGAAAACGAATCCGATCGGCCAGCCCGGCCCGCTCGGCCCGAGCGGTGGCTTCAATAATAGCTTGGGGGATAAAATCGATGGCGTCAACCCGCCAGCCCAGGCCGGCCATATATAATGAAGCCCGCCCCAAGCCCGTGCCTAAATCGAGCGCCCGGCCCACCGGCAGCGTCGGCACAAAGGCCATCACCTCCGGCGGTGGATCGGGTTGATCCCACGGCACCGAGCCGCTTTGATAGAATTCGAGTAAACGGTTAAAGTGAGACATAGTTACCTCTTCTATTATTGGAGGATGAGAAATGGAGATTAGAGATTGGGAAATTGGAGATTATTCTAACACGGTAAACGTAGGCCGGGTTGAGGCACGAAACCCGACAGATGCGGGCGTGTTGGGTCTCGTCCCTCGACCCCAACCTACTCCGGCTACTCGATAACGATGAGGTCAAGCGAAAATTCCGTCAACGAGTCCAGCACGATATCAGCCTGGGCCAGAATATGCTCGGCGGGAGGAAAGCGGGCGTCGGGGACGGCGATGACGATCATTCCGGCCCGAACGCCGGCCAGAATGCCGTTGCCGGAGTCTTCCAGACAGACGCAGCGGGTGGGATCGACGCCCAACCGCCGGGCCGCCTCCAGATAGACGGCCGGATCGGGTTTGCCGGCCCCCACTTCATCGGCGGCCAGAACCACCTGGAATTTGCCTTGCATAGCCGGGTGTTCGATAACGATATCGATCAAGCTGCGGTGCGAACCGGACGCCAGCGCCACCGGGTAGTGCTGGGCGGCTAAGGTCACGGCCTCAATCGCGCCCGGCAAGAAGGGAATTCCACCTTTGTACATGGCGGCCATCCGGCTGATGACTTCGTGCTGAACCTGCTCCGGCGACAGATCCAGTTCGAGCCGGCGCTGCATATAATCGACCCACTCCTGAGTGCTGACGCCCATTACCGCTTTGTGATCATTTTTATTCCAATCTTGGCCCACGCCGGCGGCCAAATCGACCCGCGCCTGGTTCCATACCGGTTCGGAGTCGACCAGCAGGCCGTCCATGTCAAAAATGATAGCTTCGATCATAAGTTTGTTGCCTTCTCGTAATATTATCGCTCTGGAGCGTCAAAGTTTACTTTGACCTTTTCTGTGACAAAGCAAGTTTTGTCGCTCCTGGTCATAAGCAAGTTTTGTCGCTCCTGGTTGTGAGCCAGCTTTGTCGCTCCGCAATTAAATACGCGTCACATCTACTTCCACTTGCAGCTTGTGCTGGC